>NZ_JBSSDE010000037.1:0-31636 GCF_054060435.1 Thermostichus sp. MS-CIW-34
GTAAACTCGCCTGAAATTCCGAAACTTAGCTGTCCTCTGGGGCCGCTAGGGATTGGGATAAAGCCCGCACCCTGCGCATAGCGCGGGTGTCGGGTGGTTTACCAGGACTTTGTCCCGCTATCGCGAACACAGCTCAAGATTAGGGTTCCCACTTCGTCAATGACACCTGTCCAATCGGCTTCGATCACCGCCGTTGCCTCCGGCATCTCGACAATTGCCGGCCCGCGCAGTTGAAACCCCACATCCATGCGCTGCCGATCGTAAACCGGCACCAGGCGCATCCTGCCCCCAAACCATGCCTCTCGCCGATCCTTGAGGGGATCCCCTGGCAAGGGGGGGGGTGCAGTCAAAGGCACGGTGGGTAGGGCCTGCACCGCCTGTAGACGCAACTGAATCACCTCCACCGGCTGGGCTGAATCTTGCCATCCATAGCGTTGTTGGTGGGCCTGGTGAAACTGCTGTTCCAGATGAGCAATCGGATCCGACAACCGCACTGGGATCCCCAACTCAAAAGACTGGCCGCGATAGCGCAAGTCCAAGCTGAAGTGCAACGCCGGCTCCTGCAGATCGGCTTGGGCCTGGCGGATCAGGGGTTCTGCCCATTGAGCCAGCAGGGATCCCCCTGAATCGGACGTGAGCTGCCGCAGAGGTTGGAGGATGGCCCGCCGATAGTCTCGCCGCAGATCTGCCAAAGCCATTCCCAGCGCCGAGAGCACCCCACAGGCAGCCGGGATCAAGATCGTGCGGATGCCCAGCTCTTCTGCCAAAGCACAGGCATGCATGGGCCCGGCTCCGCCGAAGGCCAGCAGGGCAAAATCGGCGGGATCCAAACCCCGCTCCACGCTGATCACCCGCAAGGCCCGCGACATGGCGACATTCGCCAAGGTGCGAATGCCAACGGCAGTTTCCTGCAAGCTCAAACCCAAGGGATCCGCCAGCGTGGCAATAGCCTGTTCCGCCAGCTCCCGCCGTAGCTGCACCGAGTTGCCCAGCCGCCCGCCATCCGGCAGGTACCCCAGCCAGAGGTTGGCATCGGTAACCGTCGGAGCCCTTCCCCCCCGACCGTAGCAGGCCGGCCCGGGGTTGGATCCGGCACTCTCTGGCCCCACCTGAAGCCCACCGCCGGGCAGCAAATGGGCCAGGGATCCGCCGCCGGCACTGACGGTGTGGATGTCAATTTGGGGCTGTTGCACGGGCAAGCCGCACACCACCGCTGCGGGAGTAACCTGGGGGATCCCATTTTGGATCAAGGCCACATCTGTGCTGGTTCCCCCCATGTCGAAGCTGAGCAAGTGGGGGTAGCCACTCAGGCGACCCAGATAGGCCGCCCCATAAACCCCGCCTGCCGGCCCCGAGAGCAAAGCCACCGAAGCATGGGCCGCCGCCTGAGGGATGGAGGTCACCCCGCCGGAAGACTGCATGATCAACGGTTGGGGGATCCCTCGCTCCCGACATCCTTGGGCCAAGCGGTGCAGGTAGCCCGCCAATGCCGGGCTGAGGTAGGCATCGATGGCGGTGGTGCTGAAGCGCTCGTATTCTCGGAACTCCGGCGCCACCTCGCAAGACAGGGAAAGATGTAGCTCCGGGAAAGCCTGTCGCAAGGCCATTCCCAGCCGCTGTTCGTGCTCCGGGTAGAGAAAAGAAAACAAAAACCCCACCCCAATAGCGCGGATCCCATCCCGCTGCACCCGTTCCCCCACCTCCTGCACCACCCGCCGGATTTCGGCATCGGTGAGCGGCTCCAACACTCCGCCCGCGCTGCAGCGCTCCTTCACCTCCAGGCAATGGTGGCGGGGCACCACTGGCTCCGGCTTGGGCTGTGTCAGGTCATACAGAGAGGGGCGGTTTTGACGGGCAATGGCCAGCACATCCCGAAAGCCCGCCGTGGTCAAAAACAGGGTGGGGGATCCCTTGCGCTCCAGCAGCGCGTTGGTGGCCACCGTCATGCCATGGCAGAACAGGTCAACCCGGAGCTCTCCTTGGAGCGCCCCCAGCTTGTCCAGCGCCGCAAAGACTCCCTCCTCAGGGCTGGGGGTAGACAGCACCTTCGCCGTCTGCATCTGGCCATCCTGCAAGAGCACCAGATCGGTAAAGGTGCCCCCCACATCGATCCCCAGGCGGGCCAAGCCTCGGCTTGCTTCCGTCTGATCCAGATTGGCCGGATCGAGGTTGCTACCCAACGCTGATGCGACCATGGCTTCCATCGTGCATTTCTTTTGCCTTCTTCTGGGGCCAGCCCTTGGTCGGACTATGGCTATGACGCCTGGCTTTTGTAACGGCAGAGACAGGCTGACCGGCGCCCCTTCGTGTAGCGAGTGTAGCTCAGCAACTTCTGTCTTTTTTGGAGTTTGGAATAGTCACCACCTCTAGCTCGGAAGTCCATCGTTGCCTTTCACCAGCCCTGCCCGAACGGCATCCAAGAACTGGCGGGCAGTGCGACCGGAAAAGCCGTTTTGCTGTTGTGCCCAGATCAGGGCCTGGCGGCGCAGGACATCCAAAGATTGGGTGAAACCTAGCCGCTGCGCCAGGTGTTCTACGGTTGCCAGGTAATCGCCTTGGGTGAAGGGAGTGAAGGTGAGGGTGAGGCCGAAGCGATCCCGCAGCGACAGCTTTTCCTGTACGGTATCCCAGGCGTGAACTTCTTGATCTTGGGGATTGGGTCGGTCGCCGAAAAACTCGCGGATGAGATGGCGGCGGTTGCTGGTGGCATAAAGGCGCACGTTGGGGGGCGGCGCAACGAGATCCCCCTCCAGGAGCACCTTGAGCTGCTTAAACTCGGTTTCCTCTGCCTCAAAGGAGAGATCGTCCACAAACAAGATGAAAGGCAACACCTGCGCCCGCAGCTCTGCCAAAATTTCCGGCAACTGAACCAAGTCAGTTCGTCGCAGCTCCAATAGGCGCAGCCCCTGCAGGCCGTAGCGGCGCAACAACGCCTTCACCAGGGAAGACTTGCCCGTACCCCGCGCCCCGTAGAGCAACACATGCAAAGCCGGATCCCCCCGCAGCAGGGCTTCGGTGTTGGCCGCCAACTGCTGTTTCTGCTGTTCGTAGCCGTAGATCTCCTCCCAGTCAGACAGATCGGGAGCAGGGATCCCTTCTAGCCCTGCTGGCCCCCAGCGAAAGGCCCAGTAGCGACCACAGAGCCCTACCCCCCTTTGGCGATAGTGGGCAATCAAGTCCTCCAGGCTCAGGCCCCAATCGGCAAAAGAGCGGGGATCCCAGCCAGCGCTATCGGTTTCCCCATCGGGCCAGGGGATCCCCAACCCCAACGCCTGCATCTGCTCGGCAATGGTCTCCTGACTGTCCGCTAGGGTTTGCAGACAGCGCAGGTCGTGGCGGGCAGCCTGCATCAGAGGCTCTGGGATCCCTTGGGGCTGCAGCGCTGCACGGGCAAAGGGGTTATCGGCCCAGCGGATCTCCCGGATCAGCCATTGCCGCCAGCTCAGGCCCTGCCGGGCCAAAAGCTCAAACCAGCGCCCGTAGGCCCTCCAGCACGGCAGGGGATCCCCACTCATCAACTGCTGGATTAGCTCCTGCCAGGCTAGGGCTAGGGGGTGGGTGCAGATGTCCCGGAATACCAGCAGCTTGGCCGCTGCTTCTGCTGCTTCTTGGAGGGGGGTCATCGCTTGAAGCCGCTCTAACTTGGCGTTGCTTATCCGCTCCCTAGGGGAGGAGACTGGGGGTAGTTGCGTTAACAACACGGAGCGCTTGAGTTACCTGGCATTGTCCCGCCGGCCCAGTTCATAGAGGCCTCCGCCGACGCAGGCGATCAGGCCGCAGGAGACGGCCCAGCTTTTGCCCAAGGAGATCTCCGTCAGGGCTACCACCAAGCCTGCTGCCAGCAAAAAGGGAAGGGTGCTCAGCAAGGAAGCCAAAGCTCCACTGGGATCCCATAGCAATTGCTTTTCCCAGCTCTCCTGCAGCTTTTGATGCAGCGGCGAAAACCCCCACATTAGCCCTAAGCCCCACAGAGCCGTGGCGGCCCATAAAGAGGGGCGAAGCATCTCCCAGCCCACAAGTCCAACCCCAACGGGATCCACCGGTCAACTCCCAACCCTGCCTTTCTAGGCTAGCGGGATTGGGCCCAATCGGTGGCGGTAATGGTGGTGCCAGGAAATTGAATGGGGTTGCCCAAGCTCTGGATTTGGGCCTGGAGAGCTGGCAACAGCCGCAAATCCAAAAGCGGCTCCTCCACGATCGCCGCCGGGATCAGATCCCGTTCTAGGGCAAAGTGGGCCGTGTGGCCGGCGGCGGTGCCAATGGCCCATTCCACCGGATGCACCCGGTAGGAGGCACTGGCAATGCGACTGGTGGCGATATTTTTGTTGCCGGCTAGCAGATTGTCAATGCGCTGGGGGATCAGAGCCCGCAGGGGGATCTGGTAAGGGTAGCTGGGGGCCTGCGCGTCTTTGTTGTTGCTGGGGGGCAGGGAAAAACCCGGCAGCAGGCAGTCGTGAAAGTCGATGGGGTACTGGCCCACCCCCACCGAGTCGTAGAAGATGAAGGGCCGCCCGCGGTTTAGCTCCGATTCCCGTGTGGTGATGTCCGACTCGTAGATGGTAAATCCTTCTGGGTAGGAGAGGCTGGGCCGACCAATGATGCGCCGCGACTCGCGGATATAAGGGTACTTGGAGAGGCCGCTGGCAGTTCCCATGGGGGTATTGGGCCCCCGTAGGTAGGCATAGCGCAAGTAGAAGTCTTTTTGAAAGTTGGGATCCTCCTGTTGCAGGAGAAAATCCGTCCTTCCCGCCACCAGCCAGTAGAAAAAGCCCTTAGCATGCTGCTCAGCTCGCCGCAGGGCTTCCACCCGCAAGCCCCCCATCCAGCCGCCCGGCTGCAGTTGGCCTGAGGCCTGCAGTTGCTCGTGGGTAAGGATGAGGTTCATCTCCGGGCCGGTGATGCGCCAGTCGTTGCCCCAAGTCCAGTTTTGCATTGACTGATCCCCCACCCGAATGGCCTCTTCCCCAAAGCCGAACACCTGCCCCCGGATGCGGCGGTAGGTGAAGATCAGCGCAAAGTTGAAGCGAGGGTGTTCGTAACTGTAGTAGGGGCCGTGCAGGGGATCGTTGTAGAACTCCGGCTTGACCGGCACCTGCGGCACGGGGAAGCGCTCCATGACAAAGGTGTAGGTGAAGCCCTGGGTACAGTAGGGATCCACGTAGGGCTTGGAGCTGGGTTCCCAGCGGCTTTGGCCATCGGTTCCCAGGCGGTAGGGCACCCGCGCCAGGGGCAGCAGCTCGCCGGTTTCAGTAGCGTCGATCACCACCCAGGGCAGGGTTTTCCCCTGGCGTTCTGGCGGCGGCTCAAAGCGCAGGATCTCCTTGTCCCAGTCCTCGGTAGGTTCTAGACGATAAAAATCGAGAAAGTAGCTGGAGAGATCCCCTCGATTCTCTGGCTGGACGCCGGCGTGTTTGGGGATGTTGCGGATGGCCTGCACGCTGCGGATTTGGTAATCCGCAATCTCCAAGTCTTTGACCACCGTCTCCGTAAATAGCCGCAACTGCCCCGACTGCAGATAGGGATCCAACATCTCCCGAATCACCTGGTGGCCCACCTGAGGGGAAAAGCAGAGCACGCTCACCCAGCATTTGCCCGGATTGGGATCCCCGCCGTATTTTTCCCGTACCCGCCGGCGAAACTCGCTGTAGCCTTTGGGGAAGATGTCATTTTCTCGCTGCAGGGGTCGCTCGTCCAAAGCGGAGACTCCCTGGGCGCTCACCTGCCCCCCGATCCAATCGCTGATCTCCGTCATGCACACCTGCCGGCCCAGTTGCAGCGCGTCATAGGCCGCCGCCACCCCCCCCAGCCCACCCCCCGCGATGAAAATCTCACAGGGGATGCGGGTTTCCGGCAAGGGCTGGGCCAGAGCCGCTCCGGCGCCCAGGATCCCTGCTCCCAACGCCACACCGCTCCACCCCGGAAGGTTGACCTGAAGTTTCATCGAATGACCTCTCCCCACCCACGCTACAGCTTGGCCTTTTGGACTTTCCGGCAACCTCTATCATGGGAGAAAGCCTTGCGGATGCTCATGCCGGATTCCACCTTTGTCATCACCACCCCCATCTACTACGTCAACGCCGCTCCCCACATCGGCAGCGCCTACACCACCCTAGTGGCGGATGCCATTGCCCGTTACCATCGCCTGCGGGGCAAGGATGTGCTGATGGTGACGGGAACCGACGAGCACGGCCAGAAGATCCAGCGTACCGCCGAAGAACGGGGCGTTCCGCCGCAGCAGCACTGTGATGAGTTTTCTGCCGAGTTTGCGAAACTGTGGCACCTACTCCACATCCGCCACGACCGCTTCATCCGCACCACGGATCCCCGCCACAAGGCCATTGTGCGGGAGTTTTTTCAGCGGGTCTGGGATCAGGGAGATATTTTCATTGGCCGGCAGCAGGGTTGGTACTGTGTGGCCTGCGAAGAGTTCAAAGACGAGGCCGAGCTGCTGGAGGGAGGATTTTGCCCCCTGCACCCCACCAAGAAGGTGGAGTGGAAAGACGAGGAAAACTACTTCTTTCGCCTCTCCCGCTACCAAGAAAAGCTGGAGGCCCTGTATGCGGAGCACCCGGAGTTTATCCAGCCGGAAAGCCGCCGCAATGAGGTGATCAACTTTGTCAAGCAGGGCCTGCGGGATTTTTCCATTTCTCGCCCCAGCGTCTCCTGGGGGATCCCTTTTCCGGCAGATCCCGGCCAAACCCTTTATGTTTGGTTTGATGCCCTCATCAACTACATCAGTGCTGCTTTGGATCCTGACGACGAGCCCACCTTGGCAAATGCCCTACGCCGCTACTGGCCTGCGGATGTGCACCTGGTGGGCAAGGATATTGTCCGCTTCCACGCCATTTACTGGCCGGCCATGCTCATGTCCGCAGGTCTGCCCCTGCCCAAGCAGGTGTTTGGCCACGGCTTTCTCACCAAGGATGGCCTCAAGATGAGCAAAAGCCTGGGGAACACAGTGGATCCCTTTGAGCTGGTGCAGCAATACGGCGCCGATGCCGTGCGCTACTACTTCCTGACGGAAATCGAGCTGGGCAAGGATGGCGATTTTAGCGAGGGCCGCTTTATTGACGTGCTCAACGCCGATCTGGCCAACGACCTGGGCAACTTGCTCAACCGCACCCTCAACATGCTCAGGAAATATCAATCCGACTACCGCGTTCCCGCCGTCGGGATCCCTGCAGATCACCCCCTCAAAACCCTGGCCGAGCGCCTTGCCCCGGCAGTGGCCGACGCCTACGAGCGGCTGGATCCCAGCTCTGCTGCCCGCAAAGCCCTCAGCTTAGCCCAGGCCAGCAACAAATACCTTGATGAGCAGGCTCCTTGGACGCTGCACAAGCAAGGGCAAAACGAACGGGTGGCCCAGATCCTCTATGCCGTTTTGGAAAGTGTGCGCTGGGTGGCAGTCCTGCTCTCCCCCCTCATTCCCGCTCTCAGCCTCAAGATCCTGCAGCAGCTGGGGTTCTCCCTCGCCGACACCCTGCAACTGCGCTGGGATCCCGATGCGACTTGGGGCCAGCTTCCCCCCGGGCAAGAGCCCCAGCCTCCTACGCCTGTCTTTCAGAAGATCCTGAGGAACGCCTAGGGATTGGCGATGTCCGGTCGGGAAGATTGGGCAGCGGCTTGGGATCCCTCTGGTGTGGCTCCGCCGGCAAAAGGGCGGTCACCTCCCAGGGGAAGTGTTGATGAAGCAGCGGAGAAAGAACGGTTGGATGGGTCGGATGGGCGCAGCCGCGGGTTGTGAATCGCGCCAGTGGTGGGGGGCACTTCGCCGGACAGCGTCTGCCAGGCTGCCCGTACCCCTGCCCAAAAGCTGCGGATATTGACTTGGGCGCCCTGGGCTTGGGTGCGTGCTCCTTCGATGGAGCGGTTGACCTGCTTCACCACTTGCCCAGCCCCTTTCACCCCTTCGTCGAGGCTGTCGGCAATCTCGCTCACTTCCAGGCTGGTCAGGCGCAGGGCCTCCAGCGTGGGCGGCAATTCCCGCAGCAGCGTGTCGAAAAAGCGCTCCACGCTCTGGGCAGCTCGACCCAGTTGAATGACGGCAGGTAGTAGGGTCAGGATCACTGCCAAAATGCCCACTGCTACCAGGCCTACCGAGAGGCCGAGCCAAAAGACCGGGTCGTTCATCCCGCCGCCTCCTCCCCATCCCGAGCTTCTAGGTCAGCTTCTTCCCCGCCAAAGGGACGCGAGTTCTGGGCTTGGAGCAGCTCCCTTCGCTTCTGCAACATGGCTTCTTTGCCCACCGCCACTGCCTGCTGCAGCCGCAGCAGAGCCTCATCCAAACTGCGTTGGGCAGCGTCGAACAACTTTTCCGATTGATATTGCAGACTGCTGGTCACATCTTCTGCCACCTCTGGCAGGGCCTCTGCCGATTTCTTCAGCAGTCGCCGCGTCTCCCGTCCGCTGCGGGGAGCCAAGAGCAGGCCAATGGCGGTGCCCACAGCAGTTCCCAGCAACAGCCCACCAATAAACGCGCCAGTCCGGTTTTCAGCCATGCTTTGCCAGAGTTGAGTTGGATACGGGTGGCCCCGAAACCAGACTACCTTAAGATCTCGCGGGATCGGCGGGCTTGCCGCGCGCCGGGTCAACTGTTCCTAGAGAATCCGCAGGGGATCCACATCCAGGCTGACGCGGATCCCTTGGGGGAGATGGCCAATGGCGGCCTGAATCTGGGCAGCCAGCTTCGGGCGATCCCAATCTTGGTCGGGCAGTTGCTTCAGCAGGATCTGCCAGCGGTAGCGTCCGGCAACCCGCTCCACCTGAGCTGGCCCCGGCCCCAACACCTCTGCTGGGATCCCCTGTAGGCGTTCGGCCACCCGATGGCAGTAGCGCTCCAGGGCTTCCAGGCGGGTGCTGCTCAAGCGGATCAAAATCAAGGCTCGATGGGGAGGATAGCCCCCCTCTTGCCGTTGTTGCAGTTCTGCCCGCAAGAAGCCCTCGTAATCTTGGGCCAGCACCGCCCTCAAAATTGGGTGCTCCGGCAGATAGGTCTGGATAATCGCCTGTCCTGGCAGGGATCCCCGGCCCGAGCGCCCTGCCACCTGGGTGAGCAGTTGAAAGCTGCGCTCGCCGGCGCGATAGTCGGCTTGGTGCAACAGCCCATCGGCGGCCATCACGCCCACCAAGGTTACCTGGGGTATGTCCAGCCCTTTGGTGAGCATTTGCGTGCCCACCAGCACCTGGGCCTTGCCGCTGCGAAACTGCTCCAGCAAATCGCGATGGGATCCCTTGCGGCGGGTGGCGTCGCTGTCGTAGCGCAAAATTGAGAGCTGGGGCCAATGCTGGTGCAACACTTCCACCACTTTTTGGGTGCCGGTGCCGAAGTGCTTCAGGTAGGGGGATCCACAGGCGGGGCAGCGCTGCGGATGGGGTTGGCGGGCGCCGCAGTAGTGGCAGCGCAGTTCTTGTCCGCCAAGATGGGCCAGGTGAAAGGTGAGAGAAACATCACAATGCTCGCAGGTGAGGACAAACCCGCAGCTCCGGCACAAGACGAAGGTGCTGTGGCCGCGGCGGGGGACAAAGAGAATGGCCTGTTCCCCTCTGTCCAGCGTCCGCTGCAGGGCCTGGTGCAGACGGCGGCTGAGGATGCTGCGGTTGCCGGCTTGTAGTTCCTGGCGCATGTCCACCAGCTCCAGTTGGGGCAGGGTGGCCGGGATCCCAGCTTGGGGGATGCGCTGCGGCAGGGCCAGCCGGATCCACCGCTGCGGATCCTGCAGATGGGCGGCATAGGTTTCCACCGCTGGGGTTGCACTGCCCAGGACCAGGGGACAACCGGCCAGCTCGGCCCGCCACTCGGCCACCTGACGGGCGTGGTAGCAGGGCTGGGGCTGATCCTGCTTGAAGCTGTCGTCGTGCTCTTCGTCCAAGACGATCAGGCCCAGCTTGGACAAGGGGGCAAACACCGCCGAGCGGGTGCCGATCACCACTTGGGGGGTGGAGGACAGCATCTGCCGCCAGGTGTCGTAGCGCTCGCCTTCCGAGAGGCCGCTGTGGTAGGCCCACACCTGGGATCCCAGCCGCGCCCGAAACCGATCCATCAGTTGCGGGGTAAGGCCGATCTCGGGCACCAGCACCAGCGCCGACCGTCCTTGCTGCAGCACCTGGGCGATCACCTGCAGGTACACTTCCGTTTTCCCAGAACCGGTGACCCCGTGCAGTAAAAACCGCTGGAACCGGCCCAAAGCTTGCCGGATCGCCTCTACCGCCTGGGCCTGGGCGGCCGTCAAGGGCCTGGGCGGATCCCGCCACCCCGGCAGGCTGGCATCTCCCAGCCGCAGCAGTGGGCGCTCGTAGAGGTGGACACGGCCTTTGCGGGCCAACCCCTGCAGAACCGCTCGGCTCACTCCTGCCAGGCGCTCCCACTCGGCGAGCAGCAGCTCTCCCCCCTTCTGCTTGAGGATCTGCAGCGCCTTCTGCTGAGGGAGGCTCAGCCCCTCTGGGGAGTCGTCGGCCAGACTGGCGGCCAGCTGGGTTTTCACCCTGCCCCCCTGTTGCTCCTGCCAAAAGCTCTCCACCCAACCCCGTCGCTGCAGTTCCCGCAGGGCGAGGGCGGCAGTGGGCACCTGCTGTTGCACATAGCGCCAAGACAGCTCTCCCCCTTTGGCCTGAAGCAGCTGCAGCAGGGTTTGGGCAGCCGGCGAACATTCCTCCCCTTCGGCAGGGAGCCTGAGCAAGCGGACACGCCGCTGAGAACGGCTGAGCAAGCCGGGGGGCAATACCGTGCGCACCACCTGGGCCAGAGGGGTGAGGTAATAGTCGGCCACCCGCTGCAGCAGGGGCCAGAATTCTTTGGGCAGGATCCCTTTGGCCACCACCGCCTCGATCTCCCGCACCGACTGCGGATCCACCCCTGCCGGCAGCTCGGAGCGCCAACCCAAGGCCACTGCCCCCGCCATTTGCTGACCAAAGGGTACGCTGAGCAGGTCGCCCGCTTCTGGCGCGGATCCCTCTGGCACACGATAGGTAAAGCAACCCCCCAAATGGGGATGATCCACCCACACTTCCAGCCAGCGGGGAGGCACAGGCTGCAACACGGGATCCCTCACGGACGGGGCAGAAACCTCGGCAGATCGACCGCCCGCTTGCTTGCCCGAGACGGTAGAGGTTGGGCCAGGGGCTGAATTGTAGGCTTGGCAGCAGGGGTTGGAGACAGAGCCTGGCCAAGGGACTCTGTTCGCGTGAGGGCGCTGGAGGTATCGGCCCGAGGTGGGACATCCAAGCCTTTGCGTTCCAAAGCCGCCTTCAAGCTCAGCACATGCATCTGCTGCTGCTCGTATTTTTCTCGGAGAGAGCGGTTTTCTTCCCACAGGGCAGCACGCTCCCCTTGCAGGGCTTTGATCTGCTCTGCTTGCTTCTCCAGTTGCGTGGACAAGGTTGCAATTTCTTCTTGCAGATGGAGAATGGTTGCCTGCGCAGAGCGCAACTGTGGCTGCCAGTCGGGTTGGGCGGCCAACTGCTCCAAGGCAGCCTGCAACTGCCGCTCCATGGCGGAGAGATGCTGCTGGGCTTGGGCGTACTGTTCCTGGAGATGGCGGTGCTCTTGCTGCCAACGGGTAACTTCCGCCTGGGCTTGAGAGAGGGCCACTTGCAGCGCTTCGGCCTGGGCCTGCCACTGCTGTTGAAGCTGTTGCTGCGCCAGGGATCCCTGGCGCAGATGCTCCTGCTGAGCTTGCAAAGCCGCCAATTGAGCTTGGGCTTCGGCCAGGGCTGCTTCTAGCTCTTGCCGTTGTTCCCGCCAGCGCTGCTCGGCCTCGGCTTCCGTCTCGGCATAGCCCGCCAAACGGGCCTCGAGGTGTTCCCGTTGCTCCTGCCAGGCTGCCTGTTGGTCGCTGTACAAAGCCCGCAGGCTGCTCAGCTCCGCCTGAGTTTCGGCAATTTGAGTGCGGGCCAGAGAAAGCTCTGCCTTAAAGCGTTGCAGCATTTCCACCCGCTTTTCCGCCACATCCTGGGCTTCCAGCAGAGAGGCCTGCAGCTCCTGCTGGCGCTGTTCCCATTGACGGCGCTCCTGAGCGTGGGCCAAGCGTAGCTGCTCAATCTGCTCCTGCAGGGCCTCGATATCCTGCCGCTGCCGTTCATTTAAGCGTTGCCGAGCAGCAAGCTGAGCTTCCTGATCCGAGATCTGGACTTTCTGAGCCGCCAAAGTCTGCTGCAACTGTTGCAAGAGATGCTCCCGCTCCTGCAGCGCCTTCTCTTGTTCGGCCACCTTCTGGTGCAAAGCCTGCAGTTGTTCCTGAAGAACTCGCCGCTCTTGGAGCTCGGCTTCGGCTTTGAGCAGACGGCTCTCCAAGGGCTGTTGCTGCCTCAGGGCCAAATGGCGCTCCGTGCTGGGATCCGGTTCGGATGCTGAACAGCCCGCATGAGTCTCTGAAAGGATGGGATCCGAGTCATCTGAAGAGGGAGCACGCATAGATTGAAGGAGAGATGAAGAAGCGGGAGCAAATGATAAAGTTCCCTGCAGTATAGAGAGATTTTTGGGCGGGTTCAAGCCAGAAGGGTGATCTTGTAAAATCTCCTGCTGCTCCGCACGGCGCGGAGTGCTATCGGCCTGTTTTGGCCGCGCTCTTGCTTCTGAGGTTCCCAAATCCCCGGACTGGGCAGAAGGGCTTGGCTTACTTTCTTTCGGCCGCGAGGCCCGATCCCGACCGGAAGAGGTCTCCCCTTGCTTGGGCGTGCTCTGAGAGTCTGCCACCTTGCCCCCTTTCATCGCCCACAACACCCACCCCCGCCATCACAGACAGATGGCCCCACCATTCTAAACTGAGTCTAAATCTAAACCGACTCGGTCTCAATCCAAGCGTCTCTGCTGAGTGTAGAGGAGTCCCGCCCGTGCTCGGAGCTCCTGGCAGACGCAGGTCGGCCTCATCGTTGCAGGGGCAAATGCGAGGACTCGCTTCCACTGGCCCGAACAGGGCAGCCAGCGAGCCTGCGGAAAACCGTCTTATCTTTGTCCTTCATTTTGCGATACTGCTAGGGGTGATGTTGAGAATGACCGCACGATGGCGATGCAAAATGGAGCCAGGGATCCGCTTCAACTTCCTCAACAGCAGACGGGCTCGGCGGGATCCCAGTTGAACCTTGCCTGTTCTGCCCCCTGTGGCCTACTGTTGAGCCTGCTCTGGGCTGTCCCTGCTCTTGCTCAGCCAGAAGCTCCCAGCTCTGCTGCCTTTGCTCTGCCCAACAGCCGCGAAATCCTCACCCCCCCACCCCCCCCCACCCTATCGATTCCCTCCAACCCTGCTGACTCCACCCCTGCGGCTGACCTGACTCTAAAGGGGGCTTTGACGGCTGAAGAATTGGTGGTGCCCCAATCCCCCTTGCAGGTGCGCATCGAGCGAAGGGAGGGCTTGTCTTTGGAAGAAGCTCTGGAGATCGCCGTTGCCCAGAACCCGGCTGTGCAGCAGGCCAGACTGACTGTCGAGCGGGCCGAGGCCGGGGTAGCTCTAGCTCAAGCTGCCTTTGCTCCCACCCTCTCCAGCCGTGCCAACTACCAGTACAGTGAGGCTCCCTCTCCTGGTGGTGGGCCAAGGCGCGAATCCCACACCCTCTCGGCCAGTGTGGTGCGGGTGGAGTATACCGCCTTTGACAGTGGCCTTAGGGAGCAAAACCTGAAGCTGGCCCAAGAAGCGCTGCGCATCGCCCAACTGCAGCTGGAGCAAACGCTGCAGACGGTCAAACAAGCTGTGGCCAATGCCTACTACGATCTGCAAAGCGCAGATGCCAGGGTTGCCATCAGCCAAGCTGCCGTCGAAAGTTCCGAAGCCACCCTGCGGGATGCTCAAGCCCGAGAACGGGCCGGGCTGGGTACCCGCTTTGAGATTCTCCAGGCAGAGACGGAATTGGCCAACAATCGACAAACCTTGCTGGCGGCTCAAAACACCCAACAACTGAATCGCCGCCGCCTGGTCGAACTGCTGAATTTCCCCAGCTCCACCGACGTGTTGGCCAGCGACCGCATTGAGCCGATGGGGGAGTGGGATCTCAGCCTGGAAGAGACCATCATTGCTGCCTTTGCCCAACGACAGGAATTGGAGCGCCGGCGCCGAGAATTGGAGCAGGCCCAAAGCCGCCTGCGCCTGGCACAAGCCCGCAATGGCCCCCGAATTGGCTTGTTCGCCAGCCTCGATGCCGTTAACGATTTCAACGCCAGCCGCGATAGCTTTGATGTTGGCTATTCGGTGGGAGCCAATTTCAGCTTGACTTGGTTCGATGGGGGAGAAGCGGCTGCCCAAGCCCGCCAAGCTCAGATCGACGGGCAGGTGGCCGTGAGCAACTTCGTCGGCACCCGCAATGAAATCCAGCGGGAGGTGGAAGAAGCCTTCCTGACCCTCAGCTCCAGCCGTGAACAGATCGACTCGGCCAAAGTGGCAATTGCCTCAGCAGAAGAGAGCCTGCGCTTGGCCCGGCTGCGCCTGCAAGCGGGGGTGGGCACCCAAACCGAGGTGATCAATGCTGAAGCTGCTCTCACCACTGCCCGTGGCAACCTTTCCAATGCTGTAATCGCCTACAATCGCGCCTTGGTGCAACTGAAACGGGCCATTGGCAGCCTTTGACCTGAGCCTTTCTCCCTCACTCCCAGCCCTTCTTCCAAAAGGAGAGGGGTGCTATGGATACCGCGACGAAACAGTTCTATTCCAACTTGAGCTGTTGTGACATACTCCCGCACTCATGCTGATGCAAAGCGCTCCGCGCCGCTAGCGCGAAAAGGACATTTCCTGCGCTTGAGGACTACGTCCCGCTGACGCGAAAAGAACGGGATGCCCCACCGCCCTGTGCTTGATGTTGATGGCCGCATGGTGGTCGCGCCCTAGTTCTAGCCCACAATGGGAACAAGAATGCCATCTGTCTTGAATCGCTTTCGGTACTCTTTGACCACACCGAGAGCAGTTTTGACTGCTGCCGTTGGGATTCACTGCAATCGCCCTCAGCCCAGCTCTTTCAGCCTTGACTGCCAGCATTTGCAGAAATTGTCCCCACCCAGCATCATAGGTAGATTTTGCTAGTCGGGTTCTAGCAACACCTTTGATATTCATGATATTCAGGGCTTCGTACCCAATATGCTTGCCTTTGCTTACCAGCCAGTTCGCTGTTTTGTCATGAAAATCTTTGCGCTGAGATAGTGGTTAGTGGATAGTCACTATTCACTATCCACTGGTCACTATCCACTAGTCACTAGCCATAGGCGGTTTGACCCCTTCTTCTCGCGAGACAAGGCTCACTGCAACCTCTTGAGCCTGAGCTCTGCCTTGCGATAGTACTGGGGAACTGGAACAGACTCCCCCGCATCGGTCACCAAAAAGGAGTCCAGCCCCACGTCGATCCCCATCGTGTTCTCCAGTGTTGCAGGCTCAGGAGTAAACTCAGGGACGGACGAATCTTGCAGGCTCAAGGTCACATACCACCCGTCTGCCTTGCGGCTGATGGTAGCCGCCTTAATCACAAAGCCCTCAGGCAAAGGACGGTGCTGAATTATGCGAACAGCACCGATTTTGGGCAGATGGATAAACTGCCCGCAAATGCAGTCCTGTTGCATCTGGGGGAAAGTGAAGGAGCGATACCGCCCAACTCCCTTGAATCTGGGTTTCCCTGCCCGCTTGCCGTTACCGTCCCCCTTCAGCCAGCGGTCGAATGCTTTGTGCACTCGCTCTATGCAGTTTTGCAGGACTTGCGAATGGACTGCTCTGTACTGCGGAAACAGGGCTTTCATCTTCACCAAATCCCGTTTCTGGGAGTAGAAATCGGGATTGTCTTTTAACTCAGGCAAGTGACAGATTAAGGGACAAGCATTGATGTCACAGCGATTGTGTTCCCACCACGCAAAGCGCTCTGCCAAGCGGTAGTTGTACTGCTTGCGTAACAAGTCTAGCCATTGGTCCATCAGAGCAACTTGGCTAGAAGTAGGGCGTAAGCGATACTGGTAAGCAGTTCTCATGATGAGGGTATAAAATCCTGCTACGCCGGTCATAGCACCAGTAAGGACGAAGCATCGTGTCCTCGCCTTTTATCCCGACCCTTACCCTGGATAGTGGTGAGTGGATAGTGACCAGCCACTAGTCACTAACAGAAGGCGGGGCTTCCCGCCGGTCTAGCTAACAAAGCCAATCCCCAAAGATCGAAAATGGCCCCCTGGCTGCGCCTCAGCCCCTCCATCTCTCCTGCAGCTTGAGCTCCATCTGCAGATCCCGCGCCGGGACAGGGTCAGCTTCCAGTCTTGCTGCCCATCTCGGCAGCTTGGATCAAGGCCCTGGCTCGCTGTTGATCCAACTTGGCTTGCAAGCGCTCTTGCTTGTCGCTGCTGGTATTCAAAACTTTGCTTGCTTCGTCCAAGAGGGCCTGAGCCGCTGCCTTATCCACTTTTTCACCCCGCTCTGCTCGGTTGACCAGGACGGTTACCTCGTTGTTTTCGACTTCTGCAAATCCGCCCATGACCGCAATGGCCGACCACTTTCCATCGGCTTTGACCCGCATAACGCCATTGCCGATAGCAGTTAAGAGGGGGGCGTGCCCGGTGAGAATGCCCAATTGGCCCGAAGTGGCAGGGAGGATCACTTCCTCGCTGGGGGCATCCCAAACCGTGCGGTCGGGGGTAATCACACGAACCATCAGCGTCACGACAGATCTCCTGAAAGCTTGAGCACTTTCGCGTCGACGGTGCGGAGCACCCTGGTTTCGATCCTAGCGGATTAGGATCCCTGCAGCTTTGCCTGGTTCCCCTTTTGTCTTTATTCTCTCGGGGCAGCCACACTTAACCTGGACATAACCTTGCCTTTACTTCAGACTGGGAGGCAAGCGCTAAGGTGTTGTCGGGAACACTTATCTCATGCCCCAACCTCAGCATTGACGGCCAGCCCATTGCTGTTGGTTTGCAAGGGGGAGCCCAACGACTGGTGCGCCCAGTTTTCCTAGCGGAGCCAGCCTATGCCTGAAGCGATGCCTAGCCATTTTGCTGCCGGCCTGTCCACACGGGAGCGCCAACTGCTGGAAGACCTCTACCGCAGCCGCAGTTTATCCCCCTACACTCCTGGCCAGGTTATCCCTCTGTTTCCTGAGGAATGGGTGATCGTCTGTCGGGGCGTGGTACAGTTGACCACCCTCTATCCCAATGGCGGTGAGGCGTTGTTGGGGTTTGCCGGCCCCTCCATGCCCCTGGGATCCCCGCTGACGATGCTGGATCCCTACCAAGCTAAGGCTTTGACGGCAGTTGATGTGCTGCGGCTGCCGGCAGCAGAGGTGGAAGCCTCAGAGATCCTGAGTCAAGGGCTGCTCAAGCAGGTGGTGCGTCGGCTGCGCCAAACCGAAGCATTGCTCGCCTTGGCCGGACGGCGGCGGGTAGAGGATCGGCTGCGCCAGTTGCTCTCCCTTTTGGCTGTGGAGCTGGGATCCCCGGTTGCAACAGGGGTGCGCCTGCAAGTGCGCCTTACCCACCAGGACTTGGCCAATGCCATCGGCACTACCCGGGTCACCATTACCCGTCTCCTAAACCGCTTTCGCCAGCAGGGCTGGGTTGCGGTGGACAAAAACCGGCACCTTGTCATCAAACTCGCCCACGCTCCGTAAAACCTTTAGAAACTGAGCAGGATCTGCTCCTAGGGCATGGCTGAAAGCTGGCAGTTTTTGGCTCGTAGTTAACTGCTGGGAGATGGAGCTGACGGGAGTCGAACCCGTGTCCGAGATGGGTACTGAGGGATCACTCATTCACAGGTTTAGCCTCTTTGACCCTCGAGGCGGGGATCGCCGTTTGGATCCCAGCGATGGGAGTTCTCCGCCTAATCTTAGTCTCTCCCTCGACGGAGCCAGAGTAGAGAGCTGCACCCGTTGGGGTTGTGATCCGCCCACTTAACGGGGTCGTGAGCAGATCCTCGAGCTCAGAGTAAGTTTTCGGTTACTGAGCCTTAGGCAGCCAAAGCAGCCGCTTTACGAGCAAAGGGTACGACGTTGTTCGCACGTACTTTTTTGAGCCTGGTGGTAACGGGATAAGCTCAATCCCGACCTGCCTCATGAACCCATGTTCGCCACCCCGTCGAAACCGTTACAGCCCCAGGGTTGACTTGAGACCAGCATAGCAAGATTTTTGGGGATACGGCCAGAACCTTTGCGAATGTGACAGAAGCTTTGCTAATATGACGAAGCTGCAAACTTGGGTCGGTAGCTCAGCGGTAGAGCACTCGGCTTTTAACCGATTGGCCCAGGGTTCGAATCCCTGCCGACCCATGTCAGTCTTCCCCTTCCAAAATGCGGGGCACCTTGAAGAACATGTCAGCTCGATCAGGGGCGTTGGCCAGGATCCCTTCGATATCCGGGTAGGGCTCGACTTCATCGGGGCGGGTGGGCAGTTCCATGTCCAGGACGTGAAAGGTGGGCTCTACCCCCTCCGTGTCCAGCTCCTTCAGTTGCTCCACATAGGCCAAGATGTCTGCTAGCTGCTCTGTGAACTGGATCTCTTCCTCCTCGGTCAGCTCCAGACGAGCCAAGTGAGCAACATGTTGGACTTCTTCCCGTTTCAGCATCCTCTCCTCCGGCTCCCAGATTATCGACTTGACTTAGCCCAGGGTAGCCGAGATCAACCGTTCGCGTTAACGGAACGGAGTCCTTCTGCAGGAAAGCTCAGTACACCTCCAGGTTGGCGCGCCCGGTGGTTTTCAGCCAGTTTTGGGCCTCGATGTAGTTGTTGGGGGCAATGCGAATGGCCCGAATCCAGTACTGGGCAGCCTCGTTGAACAGGGCCTCTGCTGTTTCCTCATCCCCGGCTTGCAGGCTCAGCTCGCCCTTGTGGTGCAGCAATACGGCAATGTTGTTCAGGGCAGAGCAAAGTCTTGGGTTTAACTCCAGAGCTTGGTGGTAGTGGTCGAGGGCTTTGTCAAGCTCGCCGTTGCTCTGGTAGATCAGGCCCATGTTGTAGAGGATGTAGCTGCGGTCTTCTTCCCCTTGCTCGAGGGCGAGGGCTTCTCTGTAGTTTTCTAGGGCCTCGGCGTATTCTCCTTCGCTCTGAGCGGCCATGCCATCCCGGTAGTAGGCAAAGGCTTTCTTTTCCTCGGAACTCACCCCTGGCAGCAGTTTCAGAATTAGATCGGCCATGACGGTGAAGGTCTTGTCAATGAAGTTGTCGTTCTTCATGCTGCGCGGCATGGCTGACCCCTTTTAAGTTTAGGACTAAGGATCTGATACATTTACGCTGAACACTGCTGAACATCACTGTTCAACTATGCAGCGATAGCATTCTGTTTGTTTCCATTCGCGTCAGCGGGACGGAGTCCAAACAGAATGGCGGTATCCCGCAAAGCTTTGAGTAGAATACCCAAAGCGCAGTTTCCGTGTCGTCTTACTACCAATTTTCTGCTTTGCTTTGGCTACCATGTTGGCAGACTCGAAAGTAAACAGAAAGATCAACTGGTAGTAATCCGTACTGAACATATTATACATTATTTTCAGTATAGTTGAGCTTATTATTGACTAGAGTCATGCTCTACTCTTGCGTTGTATCACGCCCAAGGCGGGATCCGAAACACAACTCCATGAGGGCTCTGTCTCAGGCTACGGCAGGGGAACTGCAACGCTGTCGCGACGAGGCCACAAACGGCCTTGTCAAGGAACTTCCGAGCCTGTTAAGACCGTGTCGAGGAGCGCTTGCTCAGGCGCACAGGATGCCACTGCACGGTTTCGCCGGGGGAAACTTCGATCTCACAGGCGGTGTCGATCAGCCGCTGTGCCTGCGCTTGAGGGGTGGGATAGCGGGCCAGATCTGCATCCACCAGGTGGGGATGTTCCTGCAACAGCCGCATGAGAAACTCCTGCAATTCCTCAGGGCTGAGAAATTGCTCCGGCAAGCCCGGTATCAGCAGCACATAGTGGTTGGCAGCACGTAACAGTTCGGGTTCTGAGTCTGACATGGTGTGCGGTTGGGCGTCTTTTTTCCATCATGAACCAACAGGTTGCGCCTCTCTTGATATCCTGAAAAAGACTTTCCTTGCTCTTGTCCTCCGTCTTGTTGGCGTTTGAGATTTGCTTTCCCTATGGCCAAGCCGCGCACCCTTTCTGGCATTCAGCCCTCTGGCGAACTGCATTTGGGCAACTACTTGGGGGCAATTAAAAACTGGGTGGCCGAGCAGGAGCACTACGAGAACTTTTTTTGCATCGTCGATCAACACGCCATCACCGTCCCTCAGGATCCCAAGCTGCTGAGGGAGCGTACCCGTTCGCTGTTTGCCCTTTATTTGGCCTGCGGTCTCAGCCTGGAGCATTGCGTGCTGTTCGTGCAGTCCCACGTGCCTGCCCATACGGAGCTGGCCTGGCTGTTCAACACCATCACCCCCATGAACTGGGCGGAGCGCATGATCCAATACAAGGAGAAGAAAGAAAAACAGGGAGAGGAGACCAGCGTTGGCTTGTTCAGCTACCCGATTTTGCAGGCGGCGGATATTTTGCTCTACCAACCCAAGTATGTGCCAGTGGGGGAGGATCAGCGGCAGCATATTGAGCTGTGTCGGGACATCGCTCGCCGCTTCAATGACCGTTTTGGAGAGGTGTTTCTGATCCCGGAGGCCCTGATTCGTCCGGAGGGGGCGCGGGTAATGAGCTTGACCGATGGTACGCGGAAGATGTCCAAGTCGGATCCCTCGGATTTCAGCCGTATCCATCTGCTGGATGACCCGGATACCATCCGCAAGAAGATCCAAAAATGCAAGACCGACCCCATTCGGGGCATTACTTTTGACGATCCGGCTCGTCCCGAAGCCCACAATTTGTTGACGATTTACATGCTCACCTCCGGCAAAAGCAAGGAGGCGGTGGCGGCTGAGTGTGCCGAGATGGGGTGGGGACAGTTCAAGCCCCTCCTTGCCGACAGCATCATCGCTGCCCTGGAGCCCATTCAGCAGCGCTACCGGGAACTGTGGAGCAACCCCGACCACCTGCTCGTTCTGATTCGGGAGAATGCCGCTAAGGCCCGGGCCATCGCCGAGCAAACGCTAAAAACGGTGAGAGAGGCTATGGGGTTCTTGCCCCCCTGAGGGATCCCTGCCCAAGCTTTGATCAGTCGGGGTTGCCATCGCGGATCTCGACGGTGCTGAAGGCGCTCACCAGCCAATCCAAACCCAGCTCCGAGAGGATCCCTTTCCAGCCCAGACGCAGGCGCTCCTGCCATTCTTGCCGGTGGTTAATCAAGTACACACAGACCAGAGTGATGCCCACTCCCAGCCATTGCAGCCGCGTCAGCGATTCCCCCAGAAAGGTGCTGCCAAACAGCAGGGCAAAGATGGGGGTGAGGAAGGTCAGGGAGCTGAACTCGGTGAGGTTTTCCTGAGAGGCGAAATAGAAGAAGAGGGCATAGGCCAAGGCGCTCCCCATCACCGAAGCGTAGAGGAGGCCCAGCCAGTGGATCCCGCTCAGGTGTTGCCATTGCTGGGTTTCTGTTAGTGCTGACAGCAGGATCAACGGCAGGCTGCCCAACACCATGTGCCAGCCCGTCGCCAGCACCGGATCTGCCACCTCCGCCACCTTGGGCATCATCACGGTGCCAACTGCCATCGACAGGGAGGCCATCAACATCCAAACGACGCCGGCCCCCAACTGCAGGGATCCCCCACCGGATAGGCCGATGAGGCCAATGCCGAAAACCCCCAGCCCCAGGCTCAGCCAGCCCAGGGATCCCATCCGCTCGCGGTAAAACCAGGTGGCCATCAAAGCCACCGCCAGCGGCTGCGAGTCAATGAGCACGGATCCCAGGCCCGCCCCTGTCTCTTTCAGCCCTTGGGCCAAAAATCCCTGAAAACATGTGCCATCCACCAGCGCAAACGCCAACACCCATAGCCAGCCGCGCAGCCCTCTGGGATGCCAGGCGTGAGACGCAGAACCCCGCCCCTGCCAGAGCCGAAAGGCAAGAACCAGGATCCCTGCCGGCAGCAACCGCAGAATGGCAATGAAGAGGGGGGTGGTCTCGGAGAGGGCATCTCGCATCACCACCATCGCCGAGCCCCACAGGAAAAAGGGGGCAATCATCAGGAGGCGTTGCCAGATAGGCTGAAAGAACAGGTCAGACTGAGCCATAGGTGCTTCAAACTTGGAGACGGAAGTTAACCCCATGTTAAGCGCTGGGGCAGCTCAGTTACAAATCTTAAAAATCTTAACTGTTGATGCATATTATGCCTGGCATGGGATCCCTGGAGGGCTTTCTCAACCTGGACAAGCCGGCGGGGCTCACCTCCCACGACTGTGTGGCAGTGGTGCGGCGGGTCTTGCGCACCCGCAAGGTGGGGCATGGGGGCACCTTGGATCCGGCGGCAACGGGGGTTTTGCCGATTGCGGTGGGACGGGCAACACGCTTTTTGTCGTTTTTGTCGGGGGATAAGGTGTATCAAGCAACCTTCCGATTGGGACAGCGCAGCGACACCGACGATGCCGAAGGGCAGATCCGGGTGGGATCCCCTTGTCCTGGGTTGAGTCGCGAGCAGGTAGAGCAGTGTTTGCGGGAGTTTACCGGCGAGATCTGGCAGGTGCCGCCCCTCTACAGCGCCCTTAAGCGCCAGGGGAAAAAGCTCTACCAGTTGGCCCGGGCCGGCGTAGAGGCTGCGGAACTCCAGTTGGAGCCGCGGCGGGTGGTTATTCAGCAACTGCGGGTCCTGGGCTGGCGAGCCGGAGACTTTCCGGAAGTGGATCTAGAAATTGCCTGTGGCCCCGGCACTTATATCCGTGCCCTTGCCCGCGATGTGGGGGAAAAATTGGGCTGTGGAGGGCTGATGAGCCGGCTACGACGGCTGCAAAGTGGACCCTTTCGCATCACAGAAAGCCTGCCGCTGGAGAGATGGCGGGGATCCGGGGATCCCGCTGCTGCCCTGCTGCCCATCGAGTGGGGATTTGCCGATTGGGGTGCGGTACAGCTCTCTTCCGCCGAAGCGAAGCAGTGGCTGCAGGGTCGGGCCATTCTCCTCGACCGGCCTGTTGTCGATGCCCCTACTTTGCGGGTGCTGGACGAGGCGGGCAAGTTTTTGGGCTTGGGGTATGGTCAGGCAGGCCAGCTCAAGCCGCTGCGGGTGTTGTCGCCGGATCCCTAGAGTGTTGCAGAAAAGTTACATTTTTGTAACAACATTGGCCATTGTCTCAGAGGGAAGTGGGAAAGAAACCCCCGCATGCTAAACTTCTGAGGGCGAATGGGAGCCTGAAGCGTTGCCGTTGCCGGGCTCTGGTTCAATTCTCCAGGGCTGACCTTTGGATGTTGTCCGGCAAAATCTCTTCTCATTTTTTCATCTCAAGCTACTTTACAAAATAAAGTCACAAGAATGGAGCTGGGGATATGCGGGATGCCGTAACCACGCTGATCAAAACCTACGACCTGACGGGCCGCTACTTGGATCGGGAGGCAATGGATGCGCTCAAGGCTTTTTACGACTCTGGGCTGCGGCGCATCAAGGCCGTAAACGTGATCAATCTCAACTCAGTGGATATCGTCAAAACGGCTGCTGCGGCCATGTTCGCCCAGGTGCCGGATCTCATTCGTCCGGGAGGCAACGCCTACACCACCCGCCGCTATGCCACCTGTTTGCGGGATATGGACTACTTCTTGCGCTACGCTTCCTACGCGCTGGTGGCTGCCGACAACAGCATTTTGGATGAGCGAGTCTTGGCCGGCTTACGGGAGACCTACAACTCCCTCGGCGTGCCCATCGCCCCGACGGTGATTGGGATCCAAAACATGAAAACCCGCACCCTGGAGCTGCTTGGCTCCGGCGAAGACTACAGCTTTGTGGCCGAGCCCTTCGATTACCTGAGCGCCAAGCTGAGCGAAACCGATATCTGAGCGCCTACTCTCACTCGTCGGCGTAGGGATTGGCCGGCACCGGTATCGGCTCCACCTGCTCGGCAGCGATTACCAACTGAGATTGGCCATCCCGCTGCTCCACGGCCATGCGCCCCTCCAGACGCAGCCAACTGTCGGCAGTTAACTGCTCTGCCTCTGGCCAGCGCACCGGCAAGCCCACAGGGTAAGCATCGGCAGCACAGCAGCTAACCAAAAACCGGGCAATAACAAAATGGTCGGGTTGCTTGTCGGGAATGACGAACCCCTGCACCCGCACCGGCTGGTTCTCATAGGTGTAGGGATCCGGGTAGACATCCAAGGTGCGCACCCAGTCCAGCAGAGTTCGCTGACGCGGGTCGAGCTTGGGGCGAAAAGCCTGCGGCTGGCTACGAGATACCCCCAGATAGGGAGATACCCCTCGGTTGAGGGCAGTTTGGCTGGAGAGTGGTCGTGGCTCGACCCAAAACCCCAGCAGGGCCGTCAGGATCAACAGTCCTGCGCCCAGCCGCGGCCCCAATAGTGAGGCATGGACTTCAGAAGAGGCAACTTTGGCTCCTCGCCAACGGCCAATCCCCAAGCCCAACAGACACAGCCCGGCCAACAGCGCCACATTCACGTAGCCGGGATTGATCAACATCAGCAGGGTGCCCCGCCAGCGATAGACGATCAGCAGGATCCCTAGCAACATCAACCCAACCGCCTCCCAGTAGGCTGTATTGCCCCACCGCAACGGTTTGGACTCCGTCCCGCTGACGCGACCGACAGGCCGAGACATACCCTTGGTTTTCGCGTGCGGTTCTTCTGGATTTTGTTTTTCTCGAAGACGACCAGAACTGCTTTTGGGCATGGGTTGCAGCTTTTTCACACCACTCCGAGCCTAAGTTTAGCAATCCTCGCGGAAGTGCCCACTGCCGGCGTTGGGGAATGCCTGTGCTGCCAATTTCCCAGTCACAGGTATCGGGTTGCCCGAATAAGGCAAGGACTCCGTCCCCCTAACGCGAACAGCAAAACATTTCGTTTGGCTCACGTTCTTTGATTGCCGTCTTTACAGCTTCAGGGATCCCATCATCAATTCAACAAATCCAGCCACAGATAACCTCACATTGGCACGGACTTTGGCGTGATAGACAGGGTTGCAGGCTGATGTATAAAGCCTAGGGAGTTGCTGCAATTTTGGCAGCCTGCTCTACAGTGGGATAGAGACAACTGAGATACCACACACGAATGTTGGCCGAATGTTGGCAAGGATACCCACCTGGCTGCGGGGCGTGAGCTATGCCATCTATGGTTTTCTCTACCTGCCAATTCTGCTTATTGCGGTCTATTCCTTTAACCGCGCCCGCTTTGGGCTGGTATGGACGGGCTTTACCTTCGATTGGTACTTGGCTCTCTTTCGGAATGCCTCGATCTGGCAGGCCACGCAAAATACCCTCGTCCTGGCGTTGGTCAGCACGCTGGTCAGCACGCTGCTGGGATCCCTGCTGGGCTATGGGCTGTATCGCTATCGCTTCCCCGGTAAAAAGATCCTGCAGGGGCTGATGCTGTTGCCGGTGATCGTCCCCGATATTGTGATGGCCATCGCGCTGCTGCTGTTCTACCAGTTTGTGCGCTTTTACACGGGCCTCTTTGAGCTGGGCTTGGGGACGATGATCTTGGCCCACATTACGTTTCAGATTGCTTTTGTGGCTATTGTGGTGCGCAGCCGTCTCCAACTTTTGGATCCCGCCCTGGAAGAAGCAGCCTATGACCTCTATGCAAACACCTGGCAAAAGCTACGCTATGTCACCTTGCCCTTGGCCATGCCAGGGATCCAAGCTGCCGCTTTGCTGGCTTTTACCCTTTCGATAGATGATTTTGTCATCTCCTTTTTTACCAGTGGGCCGGAGAGCCTGACCTTGCCAATTTTGATCTACAGCACGGCGCGACGAGGAGTTACCCCGGAAATCAATGCCCTCTCCACCTTGATCATTCTGGTTACCTTGATCTTGGTCGTGGGCTTCCCCCTGCGGAGTGCTCCGCACCGCTGACGCGAACAGCCGCTCCCGCCTGGGATCCCGCTAGCCGTTCTCGACAGTTCCCCCTCTCCCCCTGAGAGAGGTTGGAGATGAGGGCCTAAGCCTAAGTGTTGAAGTAGCGGGCTGCCGGATGGTAAGCAACGATGGCAGTGGTGGACTGTTCCGGATCCAATTGATCGCTTTCGTCCATGGTGAGGCCAATGCGATCGGCCTGGAGCACCTGCAGCAGAACCCGTTGGTCGGCGATGTTGGGGCAGGCGGGATAGCCGAAGCTGTAGCGGGATCCCCGATAGCCCTGGTGCAGGATCTTGCGGATGTCGGGGCTATCTTCGTGGCCGAACCCCAGCTCCCGCCGGATGCGGGCATGGCACCATTCCGCCAGGGCTTCCGCCAGGGTCACAGCCAGGCCGTGGAAATACAGGTAGTCGGTGTACTGGCCTTCGGCAAACAGGCGCTGGGCATAGGCGGTGGCTTCTGCCCCTACCGTGACCGCCTGCATGGGGAAAACATCCACCAATCCTGTGGAGCGAGCGGCGAAGAAGTCGGCGATACAGTAGCGGTGGCCGGTTTTTTGGCGGGGGAAGGTGAAGCGGGCCAATTCCCGCACCCCTAGAGAGAGTTGCGGGCGCTCCACCGTGGGCAGTTGGAAATAGGTGGTGGAGTCGGGCTCCAGGGCAAACAGCTCGGGGAAGCTGGCCGGGTCGAAGAGGATCAAAGTGTTCCCCTCTGCCTGGGCCGGGAAATAGCCGTAGACAATCTGGGGGTGCAGCAGATCTTCTGCCAGGATCCGCTCTTTCCAGCGCTCGATCACCGGCTCCACCTGGGTGGCGATAAACTCGGCAAACTCCTCCGCCGACTGGTCGCGGGGCTTGCGAATCTGCCACTGGCCGGCTACCAGGGCCTGCTTGTCGATGTAGAAGAAGACCTCTGGCCAGGGGATCTGATCCGAGGCGAGAAGTTTGGATCCCCAGAAAGGCGGGATGGGTCGCTCGGTCTCCAGGGCAACGGCTTCAGAGCGGCGGGTGTCTTGGGACTCGGAGAGGGTGAGGGCGGGAGCAGCTCCCACGGTGGTCTCCGCAGGGGGCAGGCTGGGATCCGTTTCCTCTGGAACCCAAGAAGCCTCTTTCTGGCCATTGGCAGAGGGGGATCCCTGCTCCAAGTCATCCAGAAAACCCAGCCGGTCGTCCCAGCATCCGGCAGCTTTGGCCTGCATCAGCCGATCCATAAAGTGGAGATCGACGAAGGCGTCGCGGCCATAGATCACCTGGCCTTTGTAGGTCTGGCGGCAGTCTTCTTCCACAAAGCGGCGGGTGAGGGCCGCCCCTCCTAGGATGACCGGCACGGTGATGCCCCGCTCGTTAAACACCTCCAAGTTCTCCTTCATAAAGGCGGTGGATTTTACCAACAGGCCGCTCATGGCAATGCAGTCGGCCTTGCTCTTTTCATAGGCTTCGATGATGTTCTCCACCGGCTGCTTGATGCCCAGGTTGATGACTTTGTAGCCGTTGTTGGTGAGGATGATGTCCACCAAGTTTTTGCCAATATCGTGGACATCCCCCTTGACGGTGGCAATCAAAAGAGTGCCTTTGCACACTTCCCCTCCCACCTTTTCCATGAAGGGCTCCAGGTATTTCACCGCCGCTTTCATGGTTTCTGCCGACTGCAGCACAAAGGGCAGTTGCATTTTGCCAGCGCCGAAGAGCTCCCCCACCTCCTTCATGCCGTCCAGCAAAAAGGTGTTGATGATCTCCAGGGGAGGATAGTTCTGCAGTGCCTCCGCCAGGGTCTCCTCCAGGCCAATCCGCTCGCCGTCGATGATGTGCCGCCGCAGGCGCTCCTCCAGGGGTAAATCTGCAAAAGATCCGCCAGAGCGCAGTTCCTTCCCGGAAACGCCCGCAAACAGCTCCGTCAGCCGCGCCAGGGGATCGTAGGTGCAAATGCCCGAGGACTCCGTCCCGCTAACGCGAACGGCGTTAAACTGCCGCCGATCCCAGATCAAATCCCGACACACCTGCTGCTGCTCTGCGGGGATCTTGTTCAGGGGCAGGATCTTGGCGGCGCTGACGATGGCGGCATCCAGGCCGGCCTCGCGGCACTCGTGCAAAAACACCGAGTTCAACACCACGCGGGCTGCCGGCGAGAGCCCAAAGGAGATGTTGGAAATGCCCAAGAGAATGTGGGTCTCCGGGAAAGCCTGGCGGATGCGGCGGATGGCCTCCAGGGTGGCTGCTCCGTTGGCCCGGTCTTCCTCGATGCCGGTGGAAATGGGCAAAGCCAGGGGGTCAAAGAAAATCTCGTAGGGCGGGATCCCGTACTCAACCGCCTGGCGATAGGCCCGCTCGGCAATCTGGAACTTCTTGTCGGCGGTGCGGGCCATGCCCTCTTCGTCGATGGTGCCGATGACCACCCCGGCGCCGTAGGTTTTGGCCAGCTCCAGCACCTTTAGGAAACGTTCTTCCCCATCCTCGTAGTTGGTGGAGTTGAGCAGACATTTGCCTCCCGCCACCTTGAGGCCCGCCTCCATCTTTTGCCAATCGGTGGAGTCCAGCATCAGGGGGATTTGGATTTGGGTGACCAGCCGCGAGACCAGCTCCCGCATATCCCGCACGCCATCCCGGCCCACGTAGTCCACATTCACGTCCAGGATGTGGGCTCCCTCCCGCACCTGCTCCCGCGCTAGGGCCACCAGGCCGTCCCAGTCTTCGGCATTAAGCAGCTCCCGCATCTTTTTGGAGCCGCTGGCATTCAGCCGCTCGCCGATGATCAAAAAAGAGTTCTCCTGCAGGTAGGGCTGAGGGGCATAAATCGAGGCAGCAGCCTGGATCCGTTCGATGCTACGACGTTTGGGCCGCAACCCCTGCACGGCTTCCACCAAGGCGGCAATGTGCTCGGGACGGGTGCCGCAACACCCTCCCACCACCGCTACCCCCAGATCCCGCACAAGATGCTCCAGGTGGAAGCGCAACTGCTCCGGGGTGAGCTTGTAGTGGGCTTTGCCGCCGATGTTTTCCGGCAGGCCAGCGTTGGGGATGCAGGAGATGGGGAAAGGAGAATGGCGGGACAGATAGCGGATGTGTTCGACCATCTTGTCTGGGCCAGTGGCACAGTTGAGGCCCAGCACATCGATGGGATAGGGCTCCAGGATGGCCAAAGCCGCCCCGATCTCCGTGCCCACCAGCATTGTCCCCTGCACCTCAAAGGTCAGGGACACCACCACCGGCAGGCGGATCCCGCGTCGGGCAAACTCCTGCTGCACGGCCACCAGGGCCGCCTTGGTCTGCAAAATGTCCTGGCAGGTCTCGATGATCAGCAGATCCGCCCCACCGTCAACTAGCCCCTGCACCTGCTCCTCGTAGGCAGCCCGCATCTCATCAAAGCTGATGTGCCCCAGGGTGGGCAGCTTGGTGGTGGGGCCAATGGAGCCGGCCACAAAACGGGGCTTTTCCGGCGTCGCAAACTCGGCTGCTACCCGCTTGGCCAGTCGCGCCGCCGCCACGTTCAGCTCGTAGGCTTTTTCCGGGATCCCATATTCGGCCAAAACAATGGAGGTAGCCCCAAAGGTATTGGTCTCAACAACGTCGGCCCCCACTTCCAGAAAGCCGCGGTGTACCCGCTCCACCGCCTCCGGCTTGGTCAGCACCAGCATCTCGTTGCAACCCTCCAGCTCCGGCCCACCAAAATCCGCTGCCGTCAGGTTCTGGGCCTGGAGGGAGGATCCCATCGCCCCATCAAAGACAATCACACGTTCCTGGAGATGCTGCAGGAAGGGATGGGTCATAGAAGTCAAAGTCAGGCAGGGTGTCATCGACCTAGAGTCTGATTTAAGTTAGCATCGAGCCATTTGCTCGGACTAGGCCGAAGGGTGGATCCCTGGCCAGGGCTTCCATTCTGGCCATTGTTGAGGCGAATTTAACATTTTCTTTGCCTGCCCCGTTGCTGTTTCCCCCAGGTCGGGCTAATTTAGGGAAGACGTTTTGGTGTGAACGGCTACAGTTGCTCGCAAGTGTTCCTCCCAGGGTCACTTGCCGCCTGCTGTAGAGCGATCTTCTCCTCGCGGGTTGGAGTGGTTGAGGTGCTGAATGTTCCGTCCCCTTGGTAAAGTGCCTCGCACTCCGTCGCAGGATTGGCGAAGAGAAAGATCCACCTTTCGCCACCTCGAGAGGTTCCGCCCACCAAGATGACGGGTCTTGCGCCAGTTCAGTTGAGCCCCATGAGCGATATCTGCTTCCAGATTGACCCGAGCAATCGGTTATCCAGAAGCGGGCAGGCTTGCCTAGGGCAACTCAGGCTTTGGCTTGCGGATATCGGCTCCCTCACTCTGGCGTTGTGGGATGCAGCAGAGCTGCAACTTGCTCCTCTCCCTTTGGCGTCTAAGCTCCCTTAGTCACCTTCATTTGTCTGTGATTAGGATCACGAGGAACTCAGCATGGCTCAAGCAAAGGAATTGGTGAAATCGGGTAAAACAGCTCTTCTCGAATCGGATCTGGAAAATCCACCTTCTGGCACCCTGGAGTTGGACACCGAGACAGATACCCTCGAGAGCGAACTGGATACCGGTGACACTGATGCTTTTGATGAGGATGACGACGACGAAGAGGCAGCAGAGGAGGATGGAGAGACTGCCGCCGCCGGTGCCAAAGGTCGCTCAAAGCGCAAGGCGGCCAGTAAGAAAAAGCCCTACACCGATGACTCTATCCGGGTCTATTTGCAGGAAATTGGGCGTATTCGGCTGCTGCGGGCCGATGAAGAAATCGAGTTGGCCCGAAAAATTGCCGATCTGCTGGAGCTAGAGCGCGCTCGCGAGGCCGTTTTTCAGCGCATGGGCCTCTGGTCAGACCCAGAAGAAGTGCCGGACACCCTCTGGGCAGAGGAGGTCAAGATGTCCTTGCCGGAGTTTCGGCGGCGGTTGCATCGGGGGCGGCGGGCCAAAGAAAAGATGGTGCAGTCTAATCTGCGTTTGGTGGTGTCCATCGCCAAAAAGTACATGAACCGGGGCCTGTCTTTTCAGGATTTGATTCAGGAGGGATCCCTGGGCCTGATCCGGGCAGCCGAGAAATTCGACCACGAGAAGGGCTACAAGTTCTCTACCTATGCGACGTGGTGGATTCGACAGGCCATCACCCGCGCCATTGCCGACCAATCCCGCACCATTCGCCTGCCTGTCCACCTCTACGAGACGATCTCCCGCATCAAAAAGGTAACCAAGTTGCTTTCCCAGGAATTGGGCCGCAAGCCCACCGAAGAGGAGATCGCCACCCGCATGGAGATCACCATCGAGAAGTTGCGCTTTATCGCCAAGTCGGCCCAGCTTCCCATCTCTTTGGAAACCCCCATCGGCAAGGAAGAGGATTCTCGGCTGGGAGACTTTATCGAGTCGGATGGGGAGACGCCGGAGGATCGGGTGGCCAAAGTCTTGCTCAGAGAAGATCTGGAAAGCGTTTTGGAAACCCTCACCGCCCGCGAACGGGATGTGTTGAAGTTGCGCTACGGCTTGGATGATGGCCGCATGAAAACGCTGGAGGAAATCGGCCAGATCTTTAATGTCACCCGTGAGCGAATCCGGCAGATCGAGGCTAAGGCTCTGCGCAAGTTGCGCCACCCCAACCGCAACAGCGTGTTGAAGGAATACATCCGCTAACTCTGCGGTCTGTTCCAGCTTCGATAGAGAGCCGGGGCAAGGGATCCAAGAGAGTTCCCGGCCCCTTAAGGCAGACTGAGTTGGAACTGCCAACCCGCGCGATGGAGCATGACTCTAGTCAATAATAAGCTCAACTATACTGAAAATAATGTATAATATGTTCAGTACGGATTACTACCAGTTGATCTTTCTGTT
>NZ_JBSSDE010000038.1:0-31101 GCF_054060435.1 Thermostichus sp. MS-CIW-34
CTCCGTCCCGCTAACGCGAATGGAAACAAACAGAATGCTATCGCTGCATAGTTGAACAGTGATGTTCAGCAGTGTTCAGCGTAAATGTATCAGGACTTAAAACCGGCTTAAAACCGTCGTGAAGCCGCTTGCCAACTCCAAACTGCTGTCTCCTTTTATGGAAGAAGGGGACTTTTGCTGTGGGAAAAGAGCTGGAAGTGAGCGCAACATAGCAATGGGGAGCTGGAACAGGCTCCGCTCGCAGCTCTGGAAACCCGCAGTTTATGGCTCGACTGGAAGATCTCACCCCTGGCGCCAAGGTCAAAGGGATCCTGCCCAATCAAACCGTTGCCATCGTGAGTGTGAGGTGGTACGGCAGCAGCACCATCGAGGCCATCTACAAAGACACTCAGGGGCGTCTCCATTCAGAGCTTCTGTTTCGGGATAAAGAGCCAACCCTAGAGGTGGTAGCCGAGGGATCCCTTGGCAACTTCGAGGGAGACGGCGCCTTATTTCGCCTAGCTTCAGAGGCCTATCGGATTCGGCTGGCGCACCTGTTTGATCCCTTGCTGGCCGTTCACACCTCTCTGGTAGAACCCCTGCCCCACCAGATCAGCGCCGTCTATGGGGAAATGCTCACGCGGCAGCCGCTGCGGTTTTTGCTGGCCGATGACCCAGGTGCCGGCAAAACCATCATGGCAGGGCTTTTGGTTAGAGAGCTATTGATTCGAGGTGACTTGCACCGCTGTCTCATCGTTTGCCCGGGGAGTCTAACGCTGCAGTGGCAAGATGAGATGGTGCAAAAGTTTCATTTGCCCTTTGAGATCTTGACCAACGATCGCATTCAAGCCGCCCGAACTGGCAACCCTTTCCTGGAGATACCTCTTCTCATTGCCCGCCTCGATAAGCTCAGCCGAGATGAGGCCCTGCAGGAGAAACTGAGGCAAACTGATTGGGATCTGGTTATTGTTGATGAGGCCCACAAACTCTCCGCATCCTTCTTTGGGGGAGAAATCAAAGAAACCAAGCGTTACAAGCTGGGCAAGTTGCTCTCGCAGCTAACACGCCACTTTTTACTGATGACAGCCACTCCCCACAACGGTAGAGAAGAAGACTTTCAGCTTTTTTTGGCTTTGCTGGATGGGGATCGCTTTGAGGGGAGATTCCGAGATGGAGTTCATACCTGTGATGCCTCGGATTTGATGCGGCGGCTGGTGAAAGAAGACCTGCTCAAGTTCGATGGCAAGCCTCTCTTTCCCGAACGGCGAGCTTACACCGTCCAGTACGTCTTGTCTGACCTGGAAGCCAGGCTCTATAAGGAAGTGACCGATTACGTGCGCGAAGAGTTTAACCGCGCGGAAGCTTTAGAGCAAGGTAGCCGCAAAAGGACGGTCGGTTTTGCTTTAACCATCCTGCAACGTCGGCTAGCCTCTTCTCCAGAAGCGATCTACCAATCCTTGCTGCGAAGACGAGAGAGACTGCAGCGGAAGCTAAAGGAAGAACAATTGCGCAGCCGGGGAGACAACCTTGCTTTTACCACTTCCCTGCTAGACGAAGAAGGCTGGGATGAGGATTTTGAAGACTGCCCTGCTGAAGAGCGGGAACCGCGAGAAGAAGAGCTGGTAGATCAGGCAACTGCCGCCCGCACAATTGTCGAGCTGCAGGCAGAAATTCAGCGGCTGCAGGAGCTGGAAAAATTAGCCTTGCAAGTGAGACGTAGCGGCAAAGACCGCAAGTGGGAGGAGCTATCGAAACTCTTGCAAAATCAGGGGGAGATGTTTGATGCCGGCGGACATCGGCGCAAGTTGGTTATCTTCACCGAACATCGAGATACCCTCAACTATCTGGCTGACCGAGTGGGGAACTTGCTGGGCCAACCGGAAGCGGTGATCACCATTCACGGCAGCATGGGTCGAGAAGAGCGCAAAAAAGCCGAGGAAGCCTTTAAACAGGATCCCGCCGTTCAAGTACTCATTGCTACCGATGCTGCGGGAGAAGGGATCAACCTTCAACGGGCCCACCTGATGGTGAACTACGACCTGCCTTGGAACCCCAACCGCCTGGAGCAGCGCTTTGGGAGAATTCACCGCATTGGTCAAACCGAGGTCTGCCACCTGTGGAACCTAGTGGCCGAGGAAACGCGGGAAGGAGATGTCTACTTGGCTTTGCTGAAAAAAATAGAAATCGAGCAAAGGGCCTTGGGGGGCAAGGTCTTCGATGTCCTGGGCAAAGCGATTGCCGGTCAAGAACTGCGAGAGCTGCTGATCGAGGCCATTCGCTACGGGGATCGTCCAGAGGTCAAGGCCCGACTCAATCAAGTGATTGCAGATCGCCTAGACCACGAGCGGCTCAGGGAACTCCTGGCAGAACGCGCCCTGGCCCACGACTCGATGGATACGACCAAAGTGCAGCAAATCCGGGCGGAAATGGAGCGAGCCGAGGCCCGCAAGCTCCAGCCTCATTTCATTGCCTCCTTCTTCCTAGAAGCTTTTCAACGCTTGGGTGGCACCATTCGAGAGCGGGAACCCAAACGCTATGAAATTACCCATGTGCCGGCAGCAATTCGCAATCGCGACCGCCAGATTGGGTTGGGCGCACCCATCTTAAAAAAATACGAGCGGATTACCTTTAACAAAAACCTCATCAGCGTCCCCAACAAGCCCCCGGCAGAGTTCATCTGCCCAGGCCATCCCCTGCTGGATGCCACTCTGGACTTGGTTTTGGAGCAACACCGAGATTTGCTCAGACAGGGATCCATCCTCGTCGATGAAAACGATCCCGGCGAAACACCACGGATACTGGTGTACCTAGAGCATGCCCTTCAGGATGGGCGCCTAGACCGAAATGGCCAGCGACGGGTTATCTCCCGACGGATGCAATATGTGGAGATCTTTCTCCCCGCTCCCCAAGGGCTAGGAGGAGGAGAGAGCGTCAGGGTAAGAAGCGCCGGCTATGCTCCCTACTTGGACTACCGGCCCCTAACTCCCGCAGAGCGCGACCTTGTGAAAGCGAAAGCTGGATCCCACATCCCCCAGCTCTCGGCTTCAGAGGTAGAAAGCCAAGCCATCGCTTACGCCATTGAGCGTTTAGTTCCCCAGCATTTCCAGGAAATCAAAGCTCAGCGGGAAGAATTGATCAACAAGACGGAGCTGGCTGTTAAAGATCGCCTCACCCGAGAAATTAACTACTGGGATCATCAAGCTGCACAGTTGCGGCTGCAAGAGCAAGCCGGCAGGCCCAACGCCAAGCTCAACTCTGCCAAGGCTCAGCAGCGGGCGGATGAGTTGGCGGATCGCCTTCAGAAGCGCCTATCGGAGTTGGAGCAGGAGCGCCAGCTATCCTCCTTGCCGCCGGTGGTAACCGGGAAAGCCTTGGTGATCCCCATCGGACTGCTGCAGCGGCTACAGGGCAAGCGAGGGTCAACCCCTACCACCTTTGCCCGCGAAACCCGGCGAGTAGAACAAGCAGCAATGGCTGCCGTTATGGCCATAGAGCGGGCGTTGGGCTACGAACCTCGTGATGTCAGCGCTGAAAACCTGGGCTATGATATCGAATCCGCTGGAAGGGAAGGCCTTCGCTTCATTGAAGTCAAAGGCAGAGTTGAGGGAGCAAAGACGGTAACCGTTACCAAAAATGAAATCTTGACAGCTCTCAACAAACCCGACCATTTCATCCTGGCTTTGGTAGAAGTGCCAGCCGATCCCGCCTTTCCAGAAGGGGATGCCTTCAGGGTAAAGACCCCTGCAGGCACCTACACCGTGCCGGGCGAAGGCTGCCAGGTGCGGTATGTGCGGCGGCCTTTTCAACGGGAGCCGGATTTTGGGGCCAGTAGCGTCAACTATGATTGGAAAGAATTGTGGAATCGAGGAAGGGATCCCAAATAGATACTAACTTTCATTGGTAGGATGAATTCATGCTACTGGAATTGCGGCAAATCCATGTTCCAGCAGGTCAGCGAGTTGTCTTGCAGCCCAACATGGCTTGTCCAAAATCAAGATGCCTTAGCTTGTGGGGGCGTGGGGTAGCTAAGCCCCGCACTGTACCCGTAGTGTCAGTGTCGGGATACAGATACCCCCACATGATGTATGATGGGAGTAGTTGTATAAAACGGCGTTGCCGGAATCTGGTACAACTACGCGGTAGGGCATTCCGTGTCTGCGCGTGGAGGGTTCTTGCGAAGGCTCCCCGATGAAGCGCGAAGCCCACGCTGTACCTGTAGGGTCAGTGATGGGAGTATGTCACTTGTTCTTGAACAGGCTGGAGCCATCTTTTCGTTGAGCCCGCCTTCCCCTCAGACTAAACTCTAAACTGCAGCCTGTTTAACCCGAGTAAACTACCCGACACCAACCGCTAGGCGGTACGAAGCGGGCTTTTAGTAGCCCTGCAGTTAGCAAGCCAACCACGTTCGCGAAGCGAGCCGTAGGCTTGACCTCTGGGGTGGTTTACAGCACCCCCAATCGACCGTTACCAGTGCCTTAAACAACCGTTTCTGGTGTCCGCAGTATTATTATAGCATTCCTCCCGACACCGACCCTACGGGTACAGTGCGGGGCTCCTGCAATTTCTAGCTGACCTTTGTCTAATGAGCCGCCGCAAGAAGCTGATTGAAGTTGCCCTGCCCCTCGAAGCCATCAATCTGGAATCGGCTCGCGAGAAATCCATCCGCCATGGTCACCCCAGCACCCTACATCTCTGGTGGGCGCGGCGACCCCTGGCAGCCTGTCGGGCAGTGCTCTGGGCTTCCCTGGTCGATGACCCTTCCAGTTGGCCGGACAAGTTCCCCACCGAGGCCGACCAAGAGCGAGAGCGGCAGCGGCTGTTCAACATCCTGGGCCGCATAGAGATCGAACAGGGGAAGCGGGTCGTGCGGGGTCTGGTGTCCTGGGATGACGTGAACGATCCCAACTCCGGGGTGCTGGAGGCAGCGCAGCGAGAAATTGCCCGATGTCTAGCCTGGGATCGAGGAGAAGAGCCCCCTACGGATCCGGCAGCAGTTAGAGAATACATCGCCAAGTACGCGCCGCCCGTTTACGATCCCTTTGCCGGTGGCGGATCCATCCCGTTGGAAGCGCAGCGCTTGGGGTTAGAGGCCCATGCCAGCGATCTCAACCCGGTGGCGGTGCTGATCAACAAGGCATTGATCGAGATTCCACCGAAGTTTAAGGACAAGGCCCCCATCAACCCCGAAGATCGGGCTAAGAAGCATATCTCAGCCTGGCGGGGTGCCCAAGGATTGGCAGCAGATGTCCGGTATTACGGGGCTTGGATGCGGGAACAAGCCTTTGAGCGCATTGGACATCTCTATCCTCCCTGTTCAAACCCCTTAGGCACAGAGGAGTTGACGGTGATTGCCTGGTTGTGGGCGCGGACGGTGACCTGTCCAAATCCAGCCTGCCGCTGTCAGATGCCCTTGGTGCGATCGTTTCAGCTTTCGACGAAGAAGGGGAAAGAGGCTTGGGTAGAGCCGGTGGTGGTGAATGGGGGAGAGAGCGCTTCTGCTCCCTCAATCCGGTTTGTGGTCAGGTCAGGTAAGGGCAAAGCGCCGGAGGGAACCGTAGGCCGCAAAGGAGCACGCTGCATTGCCTGCGGAACGCCTGTGCCGCTGGAGTACATCCGCAAAGAGGGCCGCGCCGGACGTATGGGAGCGCAGCTGATGGCCATTGTGGCGGAGGGACAAAATGGCAGGGTGTATCTATCACCTCAACAAGAACACGTTGAAATTGCTGAATCAGCACAACCTACTTGGAAGCCATTGGGAGAATTACAAGGTAAATGCCGAGTTAGTGTTCCGTTATACGGAATGAATACTTTTGCCGACCTCTTCACCCCTCGGCAACTGGTTGCCCTCACCACCTTCAGTGATTTGGTGGCGGAAGCACGGGAAAAGGCCACAGCCGATGCCATTGCCGCCGGACTCCCCAATGACGATGTGCCCCTAGCCGAGGGCGGCACAGGCGCGAGGGCGTATGGAGAGGCGATTAGCGTTTATTTGGCGTTTGCTGTTAGTAAAGCAGTTGATGCTAATTCAGCACTGGTCAGTTGGCGAAACAGCGTAGAAGCGACACGTAACACGTTTGCCAGACAAGCCCTTCCAATGATATGGGATTTCACGGAAGCTAATCTATTTAGCTCTTCTTGCGGAAACTGGACTGACACAGGAGTTGCCTGGATTGTTGAGGCTTTATCCAAGCTAGACTCTCCCCTTCAATCCGAAGTTACCCAACACGACGCAACAGCTCCTCACCCCCAGGACACCACCCCCAAACTCATCTCCACCGATCCGCCCTATTGCCTTGCAACCGATACCCTTATCCAAACCACAAAGGGCTATGTTCCTATTCAAGACATTCAAATTGGCGATTTGGTCTTAACCCATGAAGGGCGCTTCTCCCCTGTCATCAACACATCAAAACGCTGGTATGAGGGAGAAATTTATCACCTCACGATCGCTGGTATCAACCATCCTCTAATCATCACTGGAGAACATCCAATCTATGGCATTTCAACGAATCCCTGTGGTTATCAGTTTAGCTATTGCCATCCCGATTGTTCCTACCTCAAAAGCCAGGGACGCTGCCGACACCAAGCCTTTGCCGATTATCGGCTAGATTGGATACCCGCTTCTCAAATCAAACCCTACGACCTGATCTTTATTCCAACCCTACTCACGGAAAAGTTTCAGCCAATCATTGCGCTGCAAGATTGGTTGCCAGAGAGTAACTACCTTGAGTGTGATGGTTTACTGCACTACCAAAAAGCAACGTCTAAATCTCTCAGCCGCAGAGAACAACAAACCGCCACCCTTTGCCGCGATCGTCAATACACCATTCCCGCTCACCTAAAAATCACCCCTGCACTTTGTCGTCTAATCGGATTCTTCATTGCAGAAGGCTATGCCAGACTGGAATCTGATGGCGGCACCATTCAATTTACCCTGCACTGGGAAGAGCAAAATCTGCAAGCAGACATTATCCAATTGATGCAAGCCTGCTTTGGCCTAGCTCCTGGTAAAACCACCGACAACCGCAAAAATAACAACAACTCTTTCCGTCTTAACTTCTACTCAAAACCCATCACCACTCTGTTTCGTACCTGGTTTTATACAGAAGAGGGTCAAAAGTGCTTGCCACAATGGGTTTTAGAACTTCCTGCTGAATTTTTAGAAGAATTGATCAAAGGCTATTGGTGGGGCGATGGCTATCGTGCTAACAGCGGCTACAAAGCCGTTACTGTCTCTCCTGCTTTAGCCGGACAAATTCAACTCATTTTACAAAAAATTGGCATTCGCTCTTGCCTTCACACTCGAACCGTTAAGAGTACGATCGTCAACGGCAACCCTGTCATCGCCCGTTATCCCCAACACAACATCACCGTCAATGGATCATCCTTACTGAAACTCGCAGAATATATTGGTGAACCCAAGCATGAATCGCTATCGCTAAAGCGCTTTAGCCAACATGGCTATTGGTGGAACAACGGCTATCTCGCCCCCATTCGCAAAGTTGAGCGTAAACCCTACATCGGCTATGTCTACAATCTCGAAACTGTAGATCATTCCTACACTACAGCGATGGGCTGTGTGCATAACTGCGACAATATTGGTTATGCTGATCTGTCCGACTTTTTCTATGTCTGGTTGCGTCGCTCTCTAGGCAGTGTTTACCCCAACATTTTCAGTACCCTATTGGTTCCTAAAGCCCAAGAACTGGTTTCCACTCCCTACCGCTTTGAAGGCAGCGAGCAGAAAGCCAAAGAATTTTTTGAGGAAGGAATTAAGCAAGCCTTCTCACGCATGAGAGCCGTCAGCCATGACTCTTATCCCGTTACCATCTTCTACGCATTCAAACAACAGGAGGAAGACCCCTCACCCCCCGGCCCCCTCTCCCAAAAGGGGCGATGGGGAGAAGAAGATGAGGATATGGACGATCCAGTTCCCCTCTCCCAAGGTGGGAGAGGGCAGGGTGAGGGCAGAGCCTCTACGGGTTGGGAAACCATGCTGGAAGGGTTAATGCAATCCGGCTTAACCATCAACGGCACTTGGCCAATGCGGACAGAGCGGAGCGGAAGATCTCTCAGCATTGGCTCCAATGCTCTCGCTTCCTCGATTGTCCTCGTCTGTCGTCCCCGCCCCGCCGATGCGCCCAAGGCTACCCGTCGCCAATTCCTTGCCGAGCTGAAGCGCGAGCTGCCCAAGGCGCTTAAACTTCTGCAGCAGGGCAGCATTGCTCCTGTGGACTTGGCCCAAGCCAGCATCGGCCCCGGCATGGCCATCTATTCCCGCTACGCTGCAGTTTTGGAAAGCGATGGCTCGCCCCTGACCGTCCGCACTGCCCTGCAACTGATCAACCAGTACCTAGATGAATATCTCAGCGAACAGGAAGGGGAATTGGATGAGGGCAGCCGCTGGGCCACCACTTGGTTTGCCCAATATCAATTTGAGCCAGGCCCCTACGGGGAAGCAGAAGTCCTCAGCAAGGCCAGAAACGTCAGCATTGAGTCCCTTGAGGAACTTGGGATCCTAGAAGCCAAGGCCGGCAAGGTGCGGTTGTTGAGAAGAGAGGAAATAGCCCAGAGAAAAGAAAAGGGAGCAGATTCCCTCTCCTTGCTCCTTGCTTCCTCCGCCTGGCTCATCACCCAGACCCTCATCCACACCCTCGATCGGAAAGGAGAAATGGAAGCCGCCGCTCTCCTGGCTGCCTTGGGAGATAGAGGTGCGGTTGCCCGCGATCTGGCCTATCGGCTCTATACCCTCTGCGAAAAGAAAGGCTGGACTCAAGAAGCCCTAGCCTATAACACTCTCGTCATTGCCTGGCCGGAAATTAACCGGCTAGCATCCGAAATGAAGAAAAAGCAGCATGATCCTTTCCAGCCCAGCTTGCTTTAGTTCCCTACCTCTGGGGGAAGCAAAGCGTGACATACTCCCATCGCTGACCCTACGGGTACAGTGCGGGCTTCTCGCTTCATCGGGGAGCCTACGCAAGAACCCTCAGCGAGCAGACACGGAATGCCCTACCGCGTAGTTGCACCAGATTCCGGCAAAAGCCGTTTTGTGCAACTACTTCTAGCATAGTGGGGGTATCTGTATCCCGACACCGACCCTACGGGTACAGTGCGGGGCTTAGCTACCCCCACACCCCCATAAGCTAAAAGACCTCAGAGATTTCTATCCTTACACCCAACCAGACGATGGTCACCCTCCAGCTTCGACAACTCACCATCCCACCCGGCCAGCGCCTGCTGATTCACAATCTGAATTGGTTAGACTTTGAAGCCATCCTAGATGAGCTGGGCGAAAAGCGAGCCAGCCGCATTGCCTACAGCGATGGGATATTGGAAATCAGAATGCCCTCACCCAAGCATGAGCGAGAAAAATCCATCATTGGAGACATTGTCAAAATCTTGCTAGAGGAACTGGAAGTTGACTGCGAATGTTTTGGGTCAGCTACCTTCAAACAGCAAGCAATGAACTACGGGATCGAACCTGATGAATGCTTCTATATCCAAAATCACCAGGCCGTGATTGGCAAAGATCGGCTGGATCTATCTGTTGACCCGCCTCCGGATCTGGCCATCGAAGTGGATGTTACTTCCAAAACCCAGATTGAGGCTTACACCCGCCTAGGAGTGCCCGAACTTTGGGTTTATCAAGGCAACCAGCTAACCATCTACATCCTGCAATCCGGCCAATATCAGGCTTCTGCCACCAGCCCAACCTTTCCTCAGCTACCGATTTTAGAGTGGGTGCCAGAAGTCTTGGCCCAAAGTCGAGATCTGGGTAGAAGTCCAGCCCTTCGTGCCCTTCGCCAAAAAATACGCTCCATCTTAGGGAATTAATACGAGCCATAGGCCACGTACTCTGAGAGTTTTGCCCAAAGAAGATGATGCTTGCCCTCAACCTGCAACCGGCTTTGAATTTAACCGATGAAGTTTTCGAACAGCTTTGCCGGCAAAATCCTGAGCTGCGCCTGGAACGCACCGCCCAAGGAGAACTGATTGCCATGGCCCCTGCAGGCAGCGAAAGCAGCCGTCAAAACTTGAGCCTCAGCGCCCAGCTCTGGCAGTGGAACCGGCAAACTCAGCTTGGTGTGGCCTTTGACTCTTCCGCCGGTTTTGCCTTGCCCAATGGGGCCATTCGCTCTCCCGATGCCGCTTGGATGCCCAAAGAGCGCTGGCAGCAGCTCACCCCAGAGCAGCGCCGTCGCTTTGCTCCTCTTTGCCCTGACTTTGTGCTGGAACTAAAGTCTCCTACTGACGAGCTGGCTATCCTTCAGGCCAAGCTGCAGGAGTACCTAGACAACGGATCCCAACTGGGCTGGTTAATTGACCCAGAAAAGGGCCAAGTTTACGTCTATCGCCCAGGTCAGCCGGTACAGGTTTTGGAGCGACCTACCAGCTTGTCTGGGGATCCCGTTCTCCCTGGCTTTGTGGTGGATCTCACCTTAATCTGGGAATAGTGCTCCCCACGCTCTAAAACTGCCCACCAGGATGAGCTCATGATTGCCCTCAACCTGCAACCGGCTTTGAATTTAACCGATGAAGTTTTCGAACAGCTTTGCCGGCAAAATCCTGAGCTGCGCCTGGAACGCACCGCCCAAGGAGAACTGATTGCCATGGCCCCTGCAGGCAGCGAAACTGGATTCCGCAATGCCGACCTGCTGGGCCAACTGTGGCAGTGGAATCGAGGCAAGAACTTAGGTTTTGTCTTTGACTCTTCCGCGGGCTTTGCCCTGCCCAATGGGGCCATCCGCTCTCCCGATGCCGCTTGGATTGCCAAAGAGCGCTGGCAGCAGCTTACCCCGGAGCAGCGTCGTCGCTTTGCTCCTCTTTGCCCTGACTTTGTGCTGGAACTAAAGTCTCCTACTGACGAGCTGGCTATCCTTCAGGCCAAGCTGCAGGAGTACCTAGACAACGGATCCCAACTGGGCTGGCTGATCGATCCAGAAAGCCAGCGGGTTTACGTCTACCGCCCAGGTCAGCTGGTGCAAGTTTTGGAGCGGCCTACTAGCTTGTCTGGGGATCCGGTTCTCCCTGGCTTTGTTGTGGATCTCACTTTAATCTGGAAATAATCGACCCACCCCCTAACTTCAACTTCATTCAATCACTTATGGCTATCAGCAACCACGAACGAGTTGGACGCGCCCTCAACCTTCTGCGGCAGGGGCTTTATCCTTTTGTCGTGCGGGAGATGCAAGCCTTCCATGGAGAGAAGTGGCTGACAGTTGTCGCCGACAACCTGCCCGAGAGCTCTCCCAAATTCAAAAGTCCTGAGCAGATCCTGGAGGAAGATGTTTTGGCGCTGCTGACTCTCATGTGGGAGCAGTGGAACACCGTCTTCAGGCAAACTCTGGGACAAGCGGAGCGCACCCTAGTCAGCGAGCTGCGCAATACCCGCAACACCTGGGCCCACACCTGCACTTTTGGTTTTGACGATGCCTATCGCGCCCTCGATAGCGTTGCCCGACTGCTGAGCGCCATTGCTGCCCCCCAAGCTGCCGAAGTTGAAAAACAAAAACAAGAGCTACTGCGACTGCGCTTCGAAGAACAGGCCAAGCGGGAAAGCCGTCGCGCTATGGGATCCCCTACAGAAGGTCAGCCCCAGGCTGGCCTCAAGCCCTGGCGCGAGGTTGCCACTCCCCACCCCGATGTGGCTTCAGGTCGCTTCCAACAAGCCGAATTTGCCGCCGATCTTTGGGAAGTCTACCTGGGCGAAGGTTCGGATGAGTACCGGGATCCCGTCGAGTTCTACCGCCGCACCTACCTTACCGAGGGATTGCAACAACTGCTCACCAATGCCCTGAAGCGCCTCAGCGGCCAAGGGGGGGATCCCGTGATAGAGTTGCAGACCAACTTTGGCGGCGGCAAAACCCACGCCATGCTTGCCCTCTACCACCTCTTTGGAAGAGGGGCTAGGGGTGAGGGCCCCCTACCCGGCACAGAGTCTCTTCTCCAAGCCGTCGGCCTGCAGAGACCACCTCAAAACGTCAGGATAGCCGTCCTGGTGGGGAACAAGCTCCAGCCCAGCGGCATTCCCTCCTACAAGCCTGAGCACGCCCAGCAAAACCGCCCCCTGATCCGCACCCTTTGGGGGGAGTTGGCCTGGCAACTGGGAGGTGCCGAAGGCTATGCGCGGGTGCAGCAGGCCGACGCAACTTCCACCAACCCCGGCGATGCGCTTAAAGTCTTGTTCAACCGCTATGCCCCTTGCCTGATCCTAATCGATGAGTGGGTGGCCTATGCTCGCCAACTCCACGACAGCCCTGACCTAGCCGGCGGCAGTTTCGACACCCAGTTTACCTTTGCCCAAACCCTGAGCGAATCGGCCAAGAACGCAAAAGATACACTGCTGGTGGTGAGCCTTCCTTCTTCGGATATCGAAATTGGCGGGGAGCGGGGCAAAGAAGCTCTGGTTCGCCTGAGAAATGCCATTGGCCGGGTGGAATCCCCTTGGCGGCCCGCGAGCGCTGAAGAAAGCTTTGAAATTGTCCGCCGCCGCCTGTTTCAGCCCCTCACCAATCCCGAGCTATTTGTGCAGCGGGATGCCGTGGTGAAAGCGTTCATGGATCTCTATCGCAGCCAAAGCCAGGAATTTCCCAGCGAGTGCAAAGAAAGTGACTACGAACGCCGCCTCAAGGCTGCTTATCCCATTCACCCAGAGCTGTTTGACCGCCTTTACTCCGACTGGTCTACTCTCGACAAGTTTCAACGCACCCGCGGTGTGCTACGGCTGATGGCCAGGGTCATCCACACCCTCTGGGAGCGAAATGACCGCAGCCTGATGATCCTGCCCGCCCACATCCCCATGGACGATCAACAGGTACAAGCAGAGCTGACCCGCTACCTAGACGACAACTGGCTGCCGGTAATCGACAAAGACGTGGATGGCCCCACTTCCCTGCCCCTGACTCTCGACCGAGATCACCCCAACCTGGGCCGGTATTCCGCCTGTCGCCGGGTTGCCCGCACCATCTACATGGGATCCGCCCCCACCCTGCGGGCCGCCAACCGCGGCATTGAGGAGCGCCGCATCAAGCTGGGCTGCGTGCAACCGGGAGAACACCCCATCACCTTCGGCGATGCCCTGCGGCGGCTATCCGACCAGGCAACTTACCTATACGGAGATGGCAGTCGCTACTGGATTTCCACCCAGCCCAACGTCAACCGCACTGCTCAGGAGCGAGCCGAGCAACTGTTGAGGGACGAGCCCCACACCCTCTGCCAAGAGATCATCCGGCGCCTCAAAGCCGACAGAAATCGCGGTGAGTTCAGCGCCGTTCACGTTGCCCCCGACTCCACTGCCGATATTCCCGACGATCCCACTTTAGGCGTGCGGCTGGTGATCCTGCATCCTCAGTATTCCCATAGCCGGGGTAGCCAGGATAGCCCTGGGCGAGTCTGGGCTGAGCAGGCCCTCCAGCGTCGCGGCAGCGGCCCCCGCTACTACAGGAACATGCTGCTGTTTTTGGCGCCCGACAAAACCCGCCTGGAAAGCCTAGAACGCAATACCGCCCAATACCTAGCTTGGAAAGGGATCCTGGAAGACAAAGCTCTCCTCAACCTAGATGCCTTCCAAACCGCCCAAGCCAATACCAAGCTGCACCAATCCGAGGCTGCTGTTGAGGCTGCTCTGCGGGAAACCTATCAATGGCTGCTGATCCCAGCCCAGCCTGATCCCCAAGGCAGTCTAGAGTGGAAAGAATGCCGACTGCAGGGGCAAGATTCCCCCATTTTGCAAGCCAGCCGCAAAGCTGTCCACGAGGGGGATCTGGTTACCGCTTACTCTGCCATCACCCTCCGCCTGGATACGCTGGATAGATTCCTCTGGCGCGAGGCTGATCACATCGATCTCAAACGACTGTGGGAATGCCTGGCCCAGTACCTCTACCTACCCCGCTTGAAAGACCCATCCGTTCTTCTAAGAGCTGTAGAAGACGGGGTAGCCTCAACTGCTTGGGAGGATAGCTTTGCCTACGCAGAGGCCTTCGATGAGTCCAAAGGCAAATACCTCGGCTTGCAAGTGGCAGCCATAGTCAAGCCCAGCATCGGTTCCAACAGCCTGCTGGTCAAGCCAGAGGTTGCCCGCCGTCAATTGGAAGCCCTTCAAGTTCCTTCCCCAAAGGCGCCCTGCATCTTCCCAGACAGCACTCCGCCTCTTCCTGGCCCCGGCGAGGAGGATTCCCCAGTTACGAATCAAGGAAATCAAGTTTCCCAGCCGGCGTTGCCGAGGCGATTTTACGGCAGGGTGGAAATGGATCCCCTGCGGGTCAACAGAGATGTTGCAACCCTTGCCGACGAGGTCATCCGGCACCTGACCAATCTGCCAGGAGCCACTGTCAAAATTACCCTGGAAATCGACGCGGAAATACCGGAAGGCTTACCGGAGAGCGTGAGGCGCACGGTAGCGGAAAACTGCCGAACCTTAAAGTTCTGCACCCTGGAGTTCGAGGACAATCCGCATAGTCATTTTTAAGCGGGAATGAAACTTTTTCCTTAGCATTGTGCACTAGCTGATACATTTACGCTGAACACTGCTGTTCGCTTGCGTGGCGTAGCCACACATCACTGTTCAACTATGCAGCGATAGCATTCTGTTTGTTTCCAACCAGAATGGCGGTATCCCGCAAAGCTTTGAGTAGAATACCCAAAGCGCAGTTTCCGTGTCGTCTTACTACCAATTTTCTGCTTTGCTTTGGCTACCATGTTGGCAGACTCGAAAGTAAACAGAAAGATCAACTGGTAGTAATCCGTACTGAACATATTATACATTATTTTCAGTATAGTTGAGCTTATTATTGACTAGAGTCATGCTCTCTCCCTTTGCCTGGAGGTGGTGGTTGTGGCAGCGGCGCGGAACGCTGGGGCGGCACCGTGGAGGAGCATGCCTCTAACCCCCAAAACCCTGAACTTTGCTGAATTTACTGAGCTTTAGGCGGTTTGGCAAGAGTCATTGAGAGGGATATAGTAGACCAAGTTTCCCCCTGATCCTTGAGTCCACCGCAACGGTTGCCGGGAAGTGAAGGGGGAAAGCGCTCGGGGGGTATTCCTCAGGGCTTTGCGGGATACCGCCTTCCTGCTCAGAGATAGGCAGGATGCGATCGCTTCTTTCCTGAACCATGTTCAGGAGAGTTCAGCGTGAATGTATCAGCAATTGGGAAGTGTCTTAATCTAACTTGAAACGACTGTGACCCCGCTCTACTTCTCGGAGCTGAGCGCTGTCCCCACCTTCTCCATCAAGTCGTCCAGTTCGCTGTAGTCCGGCAGAGTCGTGTCGATGGCCTGCCCCTGACGCAACACCACCCGGTCATGCTGGGGACGGGAAAGCAGCTCGTCAAAGCCACGTCCCTTGAACAGCACCAGATCTGCCGGCAAGCCCACCCCAATTGGCCCTCGCTCGGTCAAGCCCATGATGCGGGCAGGGGTGGTGGTGATGGCCTGTGGCCAATCCCCATAGGGGGTATCCAGGTGCAAAATGCGGGTGGCCTCCCGGAACACCTCCAAGCCATCGTGATCCCCAAAGCCGTAGAAGGGATCCCGGCAATTATCGCTGGCTATCATCACCGGCACGCCCAAGGCTTTCAGCTCATGCAACAGCGTCACTCCCCGCCAGCGGGGGGTATGGCCGGGGTTACGGGCTTGCAAATAGAGATTACACATGGGCAGGCTGACCACGGCAATTCCCGCCTCTCTGACCAAGGCCATAGTCTTGTGGGCCACCTCTGGCGGTTGCACGGCCAGGCTACAGCAATGGCCACACACCACCTGATGGGGAAAATCGTTGCGCAAGGCCGCCGCTGCCACGTGTCTCAACGTGAGGGATCCCGGATCATCCGTCTCATCCGTATGAAAGTCCAGAGCCAAGCCCCGCTCCTTGGCCAGGGCAAACACCCGATCCAATTGCCGATCCACCTCTGGCCCCATCGCCACCACTCCACCTAGGATCCCGCCCACTTCCGCCACCTTGTCCGCCAGCTTTTCTGCTGCAGGGGTGAGAAAGGTATCCAAGCTCAGAAGCGTGACCGCCTGGAGTTCCAGCTTGCCCGCCCACTCTCGGCGCAGCTGAACAAACACCTCCCAGTTGGCCCCCATAACTTGAGGGTTCTCACAGGCCAGATGGGTGCGCACCGCCTGGGATCCATGGGCATAGCTGCAGCGCAAACCAAAGCTGAAGCGACGGTAGAGATCCTCCCGAAACTGCTCCGGATCCCCGTCATAGGCTTGCTTCATCTTCACCCAATCTTCCTGGCCGGCCTGCCTCGCCCCGGCAAAGGTACCATCGGGATTGGGGGTGCGCGGCCACACATGCCCCTTATCCAGGTGGGTATGGATATCCACAAAGCAGGGCCACACCTGGCCTCGCCTTAGATCCACGCCGGGGATCCCCTGGGGCGGGATCCCTGTTGCCGCTCGGATTTGGCGGATCCGCCCCCCTTCGATTTCCAGATCCAGCAACACCAGGTGGTCACGGTTGGGAACAGCCCCCGGCACTGCATCCTTGAGTACTGACAGGGGAACCTGAGCATTCAGCAGCCAGTAGTGGGCAACGCCGGGGATCTGCACGGTGGGCAACGAAAAAGTGACTCCCAATCTTAAGGGGATCCGAGCCCCTCAGGAGGAATCCAGTGCTACAGCAGCTAGGCAAACTGGCCCACCACCTGCATGGCAAAACTGAGCAAAATGAAGGCCAGCCAGGGGGAAAAGTCCAAGCCGCCAATAGGGGGAATAATGCCGCGGAACAGGTTGAGATAGGGATCGGTGAGTTGGCTGAGCACCGACAGGATGGGGTTAGACCAGTTCAGTTGCGGGAACCAGCTCAGCAAAATCCGCACGATCAGCAGAGCATTGTAAATGACAATGAACTGGTAAAGGGAGCGGAACAGCAAAGACGCGGCAGTGCCGTAGACCAACCCCAGAGAGAGGCTGTCCATCCAGGCGAGAGGAGACAACAAGTGACTGAGCATCATGGTTGGGAAAAGTAGGGAAACAACTCGATCAACTCAACATCCATTAAGCTGAAGCACCTTCGCCAGAGGCAGACCTGGCCCAGGATCGCAACTCAGCCGAGAGAGGATGGCAGAACCTAGAGAGGAAAGCCGCTGCCGCCTCTAGTTTGGCATGGACAGGGATCCCCTGCTCAAGGCTTTTCCTCAACAGCCCTGGAAGAGGTTTCCTTGACGAGCAATTGCGTGCGCATGGCCTGAATCGCCTCGTTTAACTCGGCAATCTTGGCCTCTAGAGTGCGGCGGGCTTGAGCAATGCGTTCTGCCTCATTTTCCCACTTCCTCCAGTCGCTGGACATGGCCGACTCACCCGAAGCACTGAGGCGCGGTCGTTCAGGGGCTACCGAGGTGCCGTTGAGACGATCCGGATCCCGGCGTTGGTCTTCGGCGGATCCCTTTCTGAGTCGAGGGGCAAGCACAAACCCAATGACCCCGCCGATGATCCCTCCCAACAGGGCGCCGGTCACTACACCCGCAATGAAGTCACCTTTCTGATCTGCCACGCTTTTGTCCAGCTCAATAACAATAAACTTGAGTCATCTTCTTCCGTTCTACCTTTCCTGTCCCACTCCTGCCAGCAAATCCGACCAAGGTTGAGGTAGCCGCCAGCGGCTGAGATGTTCCAGATGGGCTTGCACCTGCTCCCTCAACTCGGCAAGCGTGTGTTGCAGATCGCCGGTCGAGGGTAGGGATCTCAGCGTTGCCTGCCAGAGGTAAGCTGGGGAAAGTTCAGGGCTGAGCAACTGCCACAAACGCTGCAGCTCCTCAAAGTGAAGGCGATCATCTTCTGTGAGGGAAAGCACCAACTGGCGACGCAGATCGCGGGCCTCTTCCGACATCAGGTAGCGCAAACCCGTTTGGGCGGTGGGTAACCAATCCAATCCCCCATCGCTGCGGGCAATTTGAATCAGGTTCTCCAGGCGGTTCCAGCGGAACTTACCATCCTTGATCAACACTTGCAGCAGCCGTTGGCGAATACGCGGCGATTCGTCCGTCAGCAGGCGCTTGGCCACATAGGGATAGGCCACACCGACGATGCGGAACTGGGGATAGAGGCTGAGGGCTACTCCCTCTTGGGTGACCAAAGAGCGGATCACCAGAGCAAAGTGGGAGGGCACCTGAAAGGGGTAGCGGTACATCAAGTCGGAGAACTGATCTGTGGCCGTTTTGAAGTTAAAGTTGACCACCTCTTGGGTCAGCACGTCTGCCAGCACCTTTTCCAAGGCGGGGATCAGCTCTTGGCGGCCGACATCCGACTGCAAAAAGCCCAGATGAATAAAGTCATCGATCAGGGCGTTGTAGTCGCGATCCACCAGGTGAACCAGAGCATCCACCAAGTACTCCTTCATTTCCTCGGTGAGCTGATCCATCATGCCGAAATCGATGTAGGCCATACGGCCATCGGTGAGGGCAAACAAGTTACCTGGGTGGGGATCCGCGTGGAAAAAGCCGTATTCCAGCAATTGCTTGAGGGCAGCAACCACCCCGATACGCACCAATTGTTTCACCTCCAGGTTGGCTGCTCGAATGCGCTCCACATCCGTCAGCTTGATGCCGTCGATCCACTCCAGGGTCAGAACCCGGCGGGTGCTGTAAGCCCAGAAGATGCGCGGCACGTACACATCCGGATCGTCGCGGAAGTATTCGGCGAAGCGCTCGCAGTTTCGCCCTTCGTGCAGGTAGTCGATCTCTTCAAAAAGCTTGCGGCCAAACTCATCCACCACCGCCGTCAAAGTACTGCCCAGGTTCAAGGGCAGCCAGGGGCCCAGCCATGTCGAGGCCCAGCGAATCAGGTACAGATCCAGGCTCAACTGCTCTCGCAGATGGGGTCGCTGCACCTTCACCGCCACCCATTCGCCGCTGTGCAACTGCGCTTTGTAAACCTGGCCCAAACTGGCAGCAGCCACCGGCTCTGGAGAGATCTGGGCAAAGATCTCGGCAATCGGACGGCCCAACTCGGATTCGATGCGGGCAAATGCTTGCTCGGAAGGAAATGGCGGCAGTTGATCTTGCAGTTGGGTGAGTTCTTCTAGGTAGTCTTTGCGCACCAGATCGGGGCGGGTGGAGAGGGCCTGACCCACCTTGATGAACGTTGGCCCCAGGTCGGTGAGCAGCTTTCGCAACTGCACCGAGCGCCGTCCCACATTGCGATCAGTGTGTCCCCACAGTTGATCCCAGCGCAAACAGAGGACAAACCACAAGAAAGGCCAGAGAATGGCCAGCGCCCGACCAATCACTTGGGGCAGGCGCCAGCGGTAATAGCGGCAGATCAATTGCGGATCGTAAACTTCCAAAGCGGCAATGGGCGAAGTTCTACTAAACACACTCCAGCGATCTCACAGTCTTTTGTTTTAAAGCTCTCGGTGTCCATCTTAACAGAAAAAGCCTCGCCGTTTCTGCGCAAGGGCCTGTCAGCCCCATCCTGCCCCCTTCTCGGCCAGGGCCAGCCTGTCTCCCCCCTCAAATGATGGTGTTGTCCGGGATCACCGAGTCTTTGATGATGGTGACGATGCCGTTGCTGATCCAGATCCCTTCCTCTTCCCGCTGCGCTTCGGTGACGTGATCCTTGTTGAGGATGCGGACATTGCGCCCAATGCGGGCATTCTTATCCACGATGGCGTTGACAATGTGGGAGTTGGCCCCGATGCCCACCGGTGGGATCCCTTCCTCCAGCCTGGCCTGCCGCTCTTCTACCGACTCGTAGTAATCGGCTCCCATCACCAGGGTGTTTTCGATGATGGTGTTGGCCTCCAAGCGGCTGCGAATGCCGATGATGGAGTTGCGAATTTGGGCGTTTTTGATGATGCAACCATCGGCGATCATGGAGTTGACAATCTGGGAGTCGAGGATTTTGTTGGGGGGCAAAAAGCGCGGGCGGGTGTAGATGGGCATTTCGCTGTCGAAGAAGCTGAAGGGCGGGTTGGGCTGCTGCACCAGTGCCAGGTTGGCCCGGTAAAAAGCCTCGATGGTGCCGATGTCTTCCCAGTAACCCTTGAAGAGGTAGGCTTGCAGATGGTACTTGCCGATGGCTGCCGGCAGCACCTCTTTGCCAAAGTCGGTGTGCTCCTTGACTTTGAGCATCTCGATCAGAGCTTCTCGCTTGAATACATAGATGCCCATGGAGGCGATGTAGGGCTTGGCTTTGGCTTCTTCCGGGCTGAGGCCGAGGGCTTGGGTGTCCACCTGACAGGCTTTCAGCAGATCTCCTGTTGGCTTTTCCTTGAAATCCACAATGCAACCGTTCTCGCCAAGCTTGAGCAAGCCAAAACCCGAGGCCACTTTTTCTTCACAGGGGAGCACCGCCAGCGTCACATCGGCCCCAACCTGCCGGTGATGCTGGATGAAGGGGCGGTAGTCCATGCGGTAGAGGTGATCCCCAGATAGGATGAGGAAGTCCCGCGGCTTCCAGGAGTCCATCAGCCAGAGGTATTGGCGAACGGCATCGGCGGTGCCTTGGAACCAATCGGGATTGTCAGGGGTTTGTTGGGCCGCCAAAACGTCCACAAAGCCGCCTGTAAAGGGAGACAAGCGGTAGGTGTTGACGATGTGGCGGTTCAGAGAGGCCGAGTTGAACTGGGTGAGGACGTAGATTTTTTCGATGTCGGAGTTGATGCAGTTGCTGACCGGGATGTCGATGAGGCGGTATTTGCCGGCCAGGGGCACAGCGGGTTTGGCGCGGCGCTTGGTCAGGGGATAAAGTCGGGTGCCACGCCCACCTCCCAAGATGATCGCCAGTACATCGCGCATGGTTGTCCTCCACCAGGCTACACCCAATAGCATAGACTGCTGCGGGGCCACCTAAACGGCTGTCCTGTCGGATCTGGCCGGGCTGCTCGGAAAGGGGAACAAGTTGGCAAAACGGGGGGAGCTGATGGCGCGCATCCTGGCCTTTACCAACAACAAAGGGGGCACCGGCAAGTCCACCCTCTGCGTCCACGCGGCTCAGTTGACGGCCCAACGGGGATACCGAGTTTTGCTCATCGATCTCACGTCCCAGGCCACTGCCAGCAACCTTTACCTGGAAGGGGCCGGATCCTTGCCGGCACCGGAAACGGTTTGGGCCAGCTTACACCCGCAACACCAACGTCCTCTGGAAGAGGTGATCTACTGCACCGACAAGGGGGTAGATGTGGCGCCCTCCCACAGCACCATGGCGGAAGTGGCGGCCCAACTGGCTGCTGCCGGAGAGATGGGGCAGAATCTATTGCAGCGCCAACTGGATCCCTTGCTGCAGGACTACGACTTCATCTTTCTCGATACGCCGGGAGAACTGAATGCTCTCACCGCCAATGCCCTGCGGGTGGCCCAGCGGGTACTGATCCCGACACGGCTCAACCGCGCCGATTTCTCCTGCACGGAAGTGACCTTGCGCTACATTGAGGCCCTGAAAGGCCAGCTAAGCCAAGCCCGCGCCATTTTGACAATGCTGGATGACCGCTATCTGCCGGGGGGCATTTGGTCGGGATCCCATACCGGGCAATTGTATGTGCAAGCGCAACAGATTTTTGCGGATGTGCTTTCACCCGTTACTATTCCAGATAGCAGCGATTTGCGCATTGCTTTTGACTACGGCTTGACGGTGATGGACTATCGGCCTGGGTCGGCGGTGTGTCAGCGGCTGCTACAGTTGGTTGAACACGAGGTGCTCTTGTGACCGGATCTGACCGTAGCCTCTTTCCTTCGTCGGGGGAAATTTCCCGCCGCTCCGGCGGAATTCGGCGCAAGGCCGGTGCTAAAACCAGTTCAGAGCCCACCTCCGCAGAGTCTACTCCCACAGGCGAGGAGCCGACAACGATGTCTTCTCAGTCTCCCTCAGAACCAACCCCAGAATCGCCGGAAATGGAAGCCCTCAAAAGCCAACTGGCCGAAGCTCAACAACTCTTGCAAGACTACCAAAACAAAGTCTCTGCCCTGCAAGCTCAATTGCAGCAAGTCACTGCCCATCGGGACGAATTGCAAAAGGCGCTGGCGCAGTTGCAAGCGGTTGCGGACGAGCGGGCCAAAACCATCCAGGAGTTACGGAAACCCAAAGAGCAAGCCCCCATCATTCAGCCCAAACCCCAATCCTCGCCTCTGCACGCGCAAAAGAAGATCATGAATCGGCCCATCTTCGACAACGTATCGGCCACCGATGAAAGCATGCCTCCCTATCTGCTGGATTGACTGGGATGGAAGGGATCCCTGAGGGTGTGAGCCTGGATGGGGTCTTCATCTGTTCTGCTCCCGCCTGCTTTCAGCCCGACCTGTGCTTTCTTCCCCACTTTCTGGGGATCTGGGATCCGATAGTTGGATATTGGATTGGATAACCTTTGTTCTCAGTGCCCTTCTCATGAGCCAATCTCCATCGACTCTCCCTGCTGGTGATGCCATTCCGCCCCACGGGGGCACCCTGATCAACTGCATTGCCCCGCCTGAGCAGGCGCAGGAGCTGCGTTCCAAAGCAGAACATTGCCCCATCCTCTATCTCGACGAGCGGGCCCAATCGGATCTGGAGATGATCGCCATTGGGGGCTTCAGCCCACTGACGGGGTTTATGGGGCGGGAAGACTACCAGGCCGTCCTGGAAACGATGCACCTGGCCAATGGCTTGGCTTGGTCGCTGCCGGTCACCTTGCCGGTCTCCTCGGAAGTGGCAGCGGGTCTGAAAGAGGGGCAAATGATTGCCTTGGCCAGTGCCGAGGGCAAGATCCTGGGCTTACTGGAGCTGACGGAGAAATTTACCTACGACAAAACCCGCGAAGCCCGGCAAGTTTATCGCACCACCGATGAGCAGCATCCAGGGGTAAAGGTGCTCTACGAGCAGGGATCCGTCTATTTGGCCGGCCCCGTCACCCTCCTGCAGCGGGATCCCCACCCTCTTTTTCCGGCCTACCAGATTGACCCGGCCCAATCGCGGCACCTGTTTCGGGAAAGAGGCTGGAGAACCATTGTAGGCTTCCAAACCCGCAACCCCATCCACCGCGCCCATGAATACATCCAAAAATGTGCCTTGGAGATTGTGGACGGGCTATTTTTGCACCCGCTGGTGGGGGCTACCAAAAGCGACGACATTCCCGCCGATGTGCGTATGCGCTGCTACGAGGTGTTGATCGAAAAGTACTACCCCAAGGAGCGGGTGATCTTGGCCATCAATCCTGCGTCGATGCGCTACGCCGGCCCCCGCGAGGCTATTTTCCATGCTCTCATTCGCAAAAACTATGGCTGTACCCATTTCATTGTGGGGCGGGATCACGCCGGGGTGGGGAACTACTACGGTACCTACGATGCCCAACACATTTTCGATGAGTTCCAGCCGGGGGAGCTGGGCATCATTCCCTTGAAGTTTGAACATGCTTTCTATTGCACCGTCACCGGCACCATGGCCACGGCCAAGACCAGCCCCAGCCAGCCTCACCAGCGCATTCACCTCTCAGGTACCAAGGTGCGGGAAATGCTGCGCCGCGGTGAAGTGCCCCCGCCGGAGTTTTCTCGACCAGAAGTGGCCCGGCTGCTGGCCGAAGCCATGCGAGAGCGGGGTTAACCCTGGGAATCTCCCTAAGTGGCAGTCAAAAAGGGCCTGGGACAGACCAGACCCTCTGTATTGAAAGTTGTATTGAAAAAAGTTGTATTGAAAGTTGAACTTGAACCAGATTCCAGTCGAGTATCAGGCCGGCTCCGCTAGATTGATTGTCGGGTTGCGGTCGAAGAAGCCCCAAGGTACCAGCCTAAAGCCCGTTCTGTGTACAGGCATGACGGGCCAATCCTCATCCCATGAAAAAAACCCTGCCCAACGGCATGGGGAGAATGTATGATGGGGAGCCCGCGTTTCTACAGAACTCCCTCGAAGTCAAGCAGCCCTGAATAGGCAGCAACAGTTCTCATCCCGCCTCAAACCAGAGTTGTTCGGGATCCACATAATAGCAGCGGGCATTGTCCGCACAGATCAGCGCCCAGCCGTTTTGGTCGGCCTCGACCAAAGTATACTCACACTGGGGAATGAAATAGCCTTGGTGGTTTCGGGTATCGCTCTTAACCCAAACGGTCTGACGGTTCATCTTAAAGTTCCTCCCATCTGCAGTCAAAGGGGTCAAAAAAGTGAGGTTGGAAAACGGGACTCGATTCAGTGGCTATGGAAGCAGCGGCAGTGCAACACCACTGCAATATAATGAAGTGCAGCCACCGCCGAGCTAAGCATCTCGCGCCAGCCCGGAGTTCAATCTCATCAATCAACTGAGGCCGGGGAAGAGAAGCGACGAGAGCTAACCCCTATCGATAAATGGATCCCATATTGCTATTGGGTACAAGAAGTTTAGCACCAACTCCATGAGAACATCGCTAAGAGTTGTAGATTAAAATAAAAAGCTCTAGATTTTCCTAAAGTCTTGTTGCAAAACAAGGAATAGGGTCACTTAATCTTCTTCAAAGAGCCAGTTGTAAATCTTGCTCAAGTGGGGCCAAGCAGGACGGCGGTTCCCTCCCTCTTGCAGGTTGGATTTGACGCCCTCAATCTGCTCGGGATCCCGTGCCAAGATTTGCTTAATGGCCTCCACCTGCTGGCGTACCCCGGTTTTTTTCAGCTCCAGCATGGCTAGGGTCAGATTCACACGGGGCTGGGCATCCACCGGATCCAACTTCACAGCAGTCTGGGCGGCCTTCAGAGCTTTTTCCGCCTGCCCCTCCAGAAGGTAGAGCCGGGACAAGCACGTCCAAGCCGCCGCCGCCTTTGGGGATCCCTTACAGATCGACTCAAAAGAGGGAATTAACGTCTTGGCCGCTTCCCCGGATTCATAGCGCCGAATCCCTTCCTGAAACAATTCTTCAATTTTTTGGCTCATCTCCCTCAATCCAGCACATTAGCTTATTGACAAAATCGACGATCTATGCATGTAAAGTCGCTCTCGCCTGCTCGCTCATCTGTTGTAGCGCACTGCCGCTGGGGAGAGGGATCCCTTCTCCTTCAGCCAGCCAGAGCCAATACTCGATATTGCCGGCAGGGCCAGTGATGGGCGACCACGTGTAGCCTTGCACCTGCCAGCCCTGGGCCACAGCCGAGCGCATCACCGTCTCCAGCACGCGGGCATGGACAACCGGATCCCGTACCACCCCCTTTTTACCCACCTGGTCTCGGCCCGCCTCAAACTGGGGCTTCACCAGCAACAGCGCCTCCCGTGGGAAACGCAACAGGTTCCACAGCGGAGCTAGCACCTTAGTCAGGGAAATAAAAGACAGGTCTACCACCGCCAAATCCGGCCAGCTCTGGGGAGGTGCCTCGCTTCCGTACAGATCCTCCGGCTGCAGATGGCGCAAGTTGGCCCGCTCCTTTAGGATCACCCGCGCATCCGTTCGCAAAGACCAGGCCAGTTGCCCATAGCCCACATCCACTCCGTAGACCCGCTGGGCTCCCCGTTTCAACAAGCAGTCTGTAAAACCTCCTGTGGAAATGCCCGCATCCAAACAAATACGACCCTGCACCTGAACAGGAAAAGTTTGCAGCGCCCCCTGTAGCTTTTCTCCCCCCCGTGAGACAAAAGCAGGCCCAGACTGGACTTGCACCGCTGGATCCCCGCTCACCCAGGTTCCAGGCTTTTCCGCCCGCACCCCATTTAGAAAGACTTCTCCTGCCAAAATGGAGCGTTGCGCTTGCTGGCGTGAGGAAAAATATCCGCGCTCCACCAACCAGCTATCCAGACGCACCCGCTTGGCCATCTCGCCGGTGCCTCACCTTGCATAGATCTTCCCGCCCATTAGAATAGGCGAGCGGGATCCCAACTGACCAGGATTGAGGGATCGCCAACAGCAGATTAGCCGAACCGTCCGCTCACGTACTCTTCCGTTTCCCGATGGGCGGGAGAGTTAAAGATTTTCTCAGTGCGGTTAAACTCCACCAGCCGTCCGTAGCGAAACCCCTCTTCGTCGACTTCAGTGTTGAAGAAGGCGGTAAAGTCGGAGACCCGCGCTGCCTGCTGCATGTTGTGGGTAACGATAATGATCGTGTAGCGACGGCCCAGTTCCTTGAGCAACTCCTCAATGCGCAACGTGGAGATTGGATCCAACGAGGCACAGGGCTCGTCCATCAGGATCACCTCTGGTTGGATGGCCAAGGTGCGGGCAATGCAGAGGCGCTGCTGCTGTCCCCCCGAAAGGGAGAGGCCGCTCGTCTTCAACTTGTCTTTCACCTCGTCCCAGAGGACGGCCTGACGCAATGCGCGCTCTACCAGCTCATCCAAGTCTCCTTGGTAGCCGTTGACCCGTGGCCCAAAGGCAATGTTGTCGTAGATGGACTTCGGGAAGGGGTTGGGCTTTTGGAACACCAGGCCAACTCGCCGCCGCACTTCAGCAGGATCTACATCGGGATCGTAGATGTTTTTCCCGTGAAAAATTACGGATCCCTCTACTCTCGCCCCCGGGATCAGATCGTTCATGCGGTTAAAGCAGCGCAGCAAAGTACTCTTGCCGCAGCCGGAAGGGCCAATAAAAGCAGTGATGTGATTCTTGGGAATCTTCAGAGAAACCTGCTTCACCGCCAAATGAGAGCCGTAGTAAACACTGACTGCTTGCGTTTCCAGCTTAACAGTTAAGTTGGCAGACTTCTTAGAGGAATCAGGAGTGCCGGGAAATGGAGGGCGCATAGGAATACCAGAGGTAGACGTTGCTTCAGAACCCAAACTCAAAATCGAAGAATAGTGAGGCAAAAATCTCAGAAGAACCAGATCAGATAGTAATGGTTTCCTGACGACGGCTCAGCAGCAGCCGGAAACTGGTCGTGGTGATCAAAACCAGAATCACCAAAGCCAAGGCTCCTCCCCAAGCAATTTTCTGCTGGTTCTCGAAGGGAACAATGGCAAAGTTGTAGATCAGCACCGCCAGCGAAGCTACTGGCTTCAGCAGACCATCAGGCCATAGAAAGCTGAACAGAGCAGTAAAAATTAGAGGTGCAGTCTCCCCAGCTGCTCGGGCAATGGCCAAGGTCACTCCCGTCAGAACGACCGGCAAAGCAGCTGGCAAAACGACCCGAAACACAGTCTGCACCCGCGAAGCTCCCAAGGCGTAGGCGGCAGCCCGAGTGTCCGCCGGCACCAAGCGCAGAGCCTCCTCGCAGGAGAGGATGATGATCGGCAAAGTCAATACCGATAGAGCTACTCCGCCAGAAAGGGCAGAAAAGGTCTTGGTGGAAAGCACCAGCACCCCATAGGCGAACACGCCAGCGATGATGGAAGGAACCCCCGTCAGCACTTTGATAATGAAACGCAGAGATGATGCTGTAGAACTGTTCTGGCCGAACTCCGAGAGATAGATCGCAGCAAATAGACCAATAGGGAAAGTGATTGTAATGGCAATCGATACCACAATGATCGTTCCCAGCACAGCGTTGCCAAAGCCGCCTACCTGATCGCCAGGAGGAGGAGGAAGCTGGGTTAAGGTCTGCCAATTGAAGCGCTCAATGCCATTGACGAAAACATAGTAAAGGATGGAAGCGAGCACAACAATCGCAAAAATGCTGGAAGCAAAGATCAGGCCTGTCATCACCCAGTCCAGCACGACGCGCTTGGATCTGACTTTGCGTTTGAATAAATTGGCCTGTGCTGCCACTTGTGTCGCCATGTTCCTCTACTCCCGAGAAGCCGTCAAAGCAAACTTGACCCGACGAACCATCAGCTCAGCGATGATGTTGACCACCAGCGTAATGACCAGCAAGATCAAAGCCGCATACATCAGAGCCGAGATCTGCTCGTCGGCTGCTTCTGCAAACTCGCTGGCCAGCAATGCAGGGATGTTGCTAGCAGGGGCCAAAAGCGAGACTCTAATCCCCCGCGCATTGCCAATCAGCATTGCCACCGCCATGGTCTCGCCCAGGGCGCGTCCCAAACCCAGCACCACAGCCCCCAACATACCCCCAATCGCAGCCGGTAGTACCACTCCAAAAATGGCTTCCCATCGCGTAGCCCCCATCGCATAGGCAGCCGCGCGCAGCTCAGGAGGAACAGCCACCAAAACCTCTCTGGCGATGGCCGTGATGATGGGGATGATCATGATCCCCAAGACAACCCCTGCCGTCAGCATCCCCGGCCCAATCGGTGGTGTGCTGAAAATGGGAAGCCAATTGAAGTTCTCGTACAGGAACATCTGAACGGGGCGGAAGAAGGGGATGAAGACAAACAATCCCCAAATGCCGAACACCACACTGGGAATAGCCGCCAACAGCTCAACCACAATGATCAGAGCCAGACGCAAGGACTTCGGAAGAAAATCCTCGCTCAGAAAAATAGAGATGCCAAAGCTAAAAGGAACCCCCACAATCAGAGCGATGAGAGAAGTCACTAGCGTGCCGTAGATCTGTGGCCAGGCCCCATAGATATCCTCGACCGGATCCCAGGTGGTGCTCCAGAAGAAACTCAGTCCAAACTTGCTGATAGCTGGCAAAGACTGAATGCCGATCTCCAGAGCAATCCAGAGCAGCAGGAAGGCCGAGAAAAACACGGCAATCCGCGTAGCCCAGATAAAAACCTGGTCGCGCCGGCGCTGGAAAACCGGCCGAGGCCGAAACATAGAACTGCTGTCAGAAAAAAAGGTATTCATCCGCCTGAAGCCAGAAGTGGTTGGTAAGAGTTTTTACGGGGTAATGCCTTCCAGCGCAGCCAGAGCTTTTTGCCGCGTTTCTTCCGGCAGAGGGACATATCCCAACTGCTCAGCGAAAGCCTGCCCCTCAGTGAGGCCGTAGCGGAGAAACTCTCTAACGGCCTTGGAAGTCTCGGCTTTGGGGTAAACCTTGTAGGCAAGGATCCAGGTGTAGCCCGCAATAGGGTAAGAGTCTTCCCCACTAGGATCCGGATCGACCCCCAGCAAACGCTCGTCGAGCTGAATTCTGGCCAGCGCCGCTTTCTCCGTCTCGACGTTGGGAGTTACAAACTTGCCTGCCCGGTTTTCCAGACGGGCAATGTTCAGGTTGTTGAGCTTGGCAAAGCCGAATTCCACGTAGCCAATCGAGCCAGGAATTTGCTTGATCTGCTCGGAAACCCCTTCGTTCCCACGCGCCCCTACGCCGGTTGGCCAGTTTACCGAAGAGCCGCGACCCACCTTTTGCTTCCACTCTGGGCTAATAGCGTTGAGGTGAGTGGTGAAGATATCGGTGGTACCACTTCCATCAGAGCGATGCACGACGGTAATCGGCAAATTCGGGAAAGTCACCTGTGGGTTAAGGCCAGCCAGCAGGGGATCGTTCCAGTTCTTGATCTTGCCCAGGAAGATATTCGCCAGTGCCAGGCGGGAAAGGCGGATTTCGGGGCCCACCCCAGGAATGTTGTACGCTGCAACTAACGCTCCGCCCACCATGGGTACAGAAACCATCCCTTTGGGAGGGTTAGCCTCATTCTCAATTTGGTTGATCTCTTCAGGACGGGGCACGCTGTCACTGGCACCGAAATCGACCGTGCGGGCTACAAACTGCCGACGACCCGCACCGCTTCCTACAGACTGATAGTTGACCTGGATGTTAGGGTTTTTCTTGCCAAACTCTTGGGCCCAAGTTTGATAGATGGGGGCCGGGAAGGTCGCCCCAGCGCCATTGATGGTGATGGTCTGCCGAGCAAACACCCGCTGCCAATTCGCCTGGCTAGCCGCAAAGCCAGCAACAGTGGCAGACAAAAACTTCAGGAAAGAACGACGCTCCAAGGGGTGCAACGTCACCATACAGATCTCCTCTCCCAGATGAAGATAAAATCCTAGCCCAGATCTAAAAAAGGCTACTTCACTCGAGAACCTTACCCAACCCAATCAAAACTCGTCGGGCTGGGTATGCCACTACCGCCTGGAAGCTTGGAGGCAACCCTCAAGCTAACCCTGCGATCCTCAACAAGCCTTCAACCGATCGCAGCGCCCCAAGGCTCCCTCCGAGCACGCAAGGTTTCCCACGGAACGCTCCATCGAAGACTTCACCAATTCGTCCAGCTACTATAACGTAAAGGTCAGTTGTTTTTGGTTAAAACGACGTTAAGCCCAGGTTATCCTTGGGGATATCCGCCAAATGTTGCAAACCCCTCAAGGGATCCCCTTTGGTGTCAGCCACTCTATACCCTCTGCTAAGTATTTCCTGAAACAAATAACCTTCCGCATTTTTGGTTTAGAAACAAGGTGGCTTCTTGTCTTCCTACCGGGGTTGCGAGCGGCAAGAGAGCTTCATCGGCAATGAGCTCCGAGAAGGGATCCCTCATGCCAAAGGGCTGAGGCGTAGGGGGCAGCTTGCTTTGGAGTTTATAGTCGTTTCAGGCTAGGGTGAGACGCCTGGGCTATTGAGAAAAGCCTTCTTCCCCCGTACATTATTGCTCCGTAACGCTGACGCGACGGCGCGACCAACGTTCTAGGTGGGGGTGCAGTGTCCTGGTTTGAATCGAAATGACCATAAGCTGACAATGGCTCTACTGAGCCTCTAGAATGGAGGGCTGTCGAGAAAAGAAGTGTCTTCCCAATGTCGAAACGTAACATGCAGGTTGTGCTGCGCCAGGCGATCCCAGGGCTGGGCAAGCCCGGAGAGATTGTCAACGTCAAGCCCGGCTATGCTCGCAACTACCTCTTCCCACGGCAGATGGCGGTGCGGGTTACCCCTGGCATATTGAAAGAGCAGCAGATGCGTCTGGAGCAGGAAGCGGCTCGTAAACTGGCAGAAAAACAACGGGCGGAAAACTACAAGACTGCTCTGGAGACCATCGGTCGCTTTGTCATCCGTAAGAAAGTGGGAGAACACGATCTCCTATTCGGGCAGGTGACCACCAGCGATATTGCTGAGGTGGTGCTGGCTACCAGCGGTCTAGATATCGACCGCCGCAACATTCTGCTCAACGAGGAGATCAAGAAAACCGGGGTTTATCCCGTGCAGGTGAAGCTACACCCCGAAGTTACCGCTACGCTGCGCATTCAGGTTACTCCCGAATGAGGACTCACCTTCGAGGATCCCTGAGTTCCCGTGAGGGATCCCGGGGTGAGTAGGGTTTTTGCCTTAGGCAACAAGCGGGTATGCTCAGCCGAGAGCTTGACCCGCCTGACGATTGGAGCTGACTGGCTGAGAGCATGCCTCTAACCCCCAAAACCCTGAACTTTGCTGAATTTACTGAGCTTTAGGCGGTTTGGCAAAAGTCATTGAGAGGGATATAGTAGA
>NZ_JBSSDE010000039.1:0-31042 GCF_054060435.1 Thermostichus sp. MS-CIW-34
GTCAGGACTTGGGTCATGGTTCTATCATAACTTCCGCATTCCTCCCGACACTGACCCTACGGGTACAGTGCGGGGCTCCTGCGATTTCTAGCTGAGAGTATCATCGCCTTCGATCGGCAGGTGACCCTTGAGGATCAACGGGTTCTGGAAAGCACCGACTATGACGTTCCCCTCGATATCAAGGCGGAGCAGCACATGTTTACCGATAAACCCAGCATCGTCATGCGTCGCAAGCTGGCTGCCCTCTTGAAAGCTCACGGAGAGGTGGAAGCGCGGCGGAGCAGGGATCCCGAACCCACGCCAATGGTCGGGCAGACCCAAAAGAGGGGCCGGAGCAGCCCCCCTTGGGTTTGAGAGTCTTGATTAGATTCCTCGTCAGAGCAGGGAGAGGCGCTCTCCTCGTAACTGGAACTACTTGATCTTGACGGTAGCGCCGGCTTCTTCCAGCTTCTTCTTGATGTCGTTGGCTTCCTCTTTGGCAACCCCTTCTTTGACGGGTTTGGGAGCCGCCTCGACCAGATCTTTGGCATCCTTCAGACCCAAGCCGGTCAACTCGCGCACCACCTTGAGGATGGCGATCTTCTTGTCGGCTGGCACAGCCTCGAGGATGACATCAAAGGCAGTTTGCTCTTCCACCGGCTCAGGGGCTGCCGCCGGAGCTGCCGCCGCCGCTGCCACAGGAGCTGCCATGACCATGCCGCCGGCTGGGGCTGCTGCACTGACGCCAAAGGTTTCCTCGATGGCTTTCACCAGCTCGGAAGCTTCCAGCAAGCTCAAGGCTTTCAACTCTTCCAAAATCTTTGCAACGCGCTCTGAAGGCATGATGGTTTCTCCTTAAGGGGTAATGGAATGGATGACATAGGTTTGGGCTGATGAACCGAAGCCCTTTAGGCAGCCTCCTTGTCGGCAATGGCCCGGATGGCCCGCCCCAGAGAGGCTGGGATCTCGTGGATACCGCGCGCCACTTGCGTGGGCACAGCATTGAGCCCGACCGCCAGGCCGGTGGCCACCGACTTGAGGCTGCCCGCCACTTGGGCCATGAGCACTTCCTTGGGCGGTAGCTCGGCGATGGCCTTGGCCTGCTCCAAGGTCAGGGATAGCCCTTCAATGCCAGCACCGCGGAACTCGGTTTTCTTGGTTTGCTTGGCAAAATCTTGATACGCCTTCAGGGCGGCTGAAATATCGCCCCGAATCAAGATAAAGGCCGTCGGCCCCGCCAAGAAGGGAGCGATCCCTGCCCAAGCTTTTTGGTCGGCGATGGCCCGCCGCATCAGGGTATTCTTAACAACCATGCAAACCGAATCCGACTTGCGCAGCTCTGCCCGCAGTTGGTCCATCTCCGCAACGGTCAGCCCCTTGTAGTCGATCACCAGCACCATTTGGCTGGCCTGCAGCAGGGATCGGACTTTATCGACGATCTCCGCTTTCTTCGCTAAAGGTTGCTTGCCCATGCGCTCACCTCCTTTGTTGTCAATGGTCACCCAGGGTTAACGGGTGGTGAATCTGGGTTCTGCCAAACAGAATGCGTCCCAGCCGTGGCCGAGACGCATGGAGATAAGCGCACCATCAAAAGCGATCCAAGAAGGGATCCCTTTGAACTTCGCTCAAACCTCGGCAGGACATTAAGCCCGCGGGCACCTGCTGTCTTCGGCTTGCTATTCGACTGGGGAAAGATGTTCTGCCGGGATCCTCCTCCAAATTACACTCACTCAAACCCTTTTCAACCCATCGCAGCGCCGAAGCCAGGCTTAGGTCGCCAACTTCAGCTCCCGCAGGGCATTGATATCAACCTCAATCGAGGGGCCCATTGTAGCAGAAACATGTAGGGTTCGCCAATACTTGCCCTTGGCTCCAGAGGGACGGTTGCGATCGATGGACTCCTGCACTGCCTTTAGGTTCTCCAGCAGAGCTTCGACGGGGAACTTGCACTTGCCGAAGATCAAATGCACAATGCCGGTGCGATCCGCCCGGTACTCCAGCTTGCCGGCCTTGAACTCCTTAATCGCTTGGGCCAGATCCATGGTTACCGTTCCCCCCTTGGGAGAGGGCATGAGGCCGCGCGGCCCCAACAGCCGCCCCAGCTTGGCCACTTGGGGCATCACATCGGGGGTGGCGATCAGAAGGTCAAAATCCATCATGCCCTTGCTGATTTCCTCGATCAGGTCTTCATATCCAACCCGATCCGCCCCTGCATTTTGGGCCTCCACCACTTTCTCGCCACGGGCAATCACCGCCACTCGGATTTCTTGGCCGGTGCCCCTGGGTAAGACTACAGTGGTGCGCAGTTGTTGGTCGGCGTACTTGGGGTCGATCCCCAGGCGGATGTGAACCTCTGCCGCCTCTTCAAATTTGGCGGTGGCCGTCTCTTTCATCAGGGCCAAAGCCGCTTCGGGAGCATAGGCAATGGGCTTCACCTTCTCCCGCAAAGCCTGCATACGTTTGGAAAGCTTTCGAGCCATCGTTTCTCCTCGGGGTACTGGCGAGAACTTCTCTCCCCCACAGTGGTTTGCTAGAACAACTTTTTCAAGACCGTGAACACCTCAGACCGGGCAAGGGATCCCTCCATCAATCCACCACCGTCACCCCCATGCTGCGGGCAGTTCCGGCAATAATTTTCATGGCCGCCTCCACATCGTGGGCATTCAAATCCGGCAGCTTCTGCTCGGCGATCTGGCGCAGTTGAGCTCGGGTCAGGGATCCCACCTTGGTTTTGTGGGGCTCGCTGGAGCCAGACTCAATGCCCAGAGCCTTCTTGATCAACACCGAAGCTGGCGGCGTCTTGAGGACGAAGGTAAAGCTGCGATCCTCGAAGATGGAGATCTCAACCGGTACCACCATCCCGGCCTGATCCGCCGTCTTGGCGTTGTACTCCTTACAAAAGGCCATGATGTTGACCCCGTGTTGACCCAAGGCTGGGCCAATGGGGGGAGCGGGGGTGGCCTTGCCCGCCTGAATGGCCAACTTGACCACGGCCACCAACTTCTTAGCCATGAAACGCGGTTACACCTCTTTTCGCACTTGACCAAACTCTAATTCTACCGGGGTATCGCGCCCGAAAATCGAGATCAACGCCTTGAGCTTGCCCCGTTCTGGGCTGACCTCCACCACCTCGCCGTAGAAACCCTGGAAGGGGCCGGATAGCACCTCGATGCGATCCCCAGGGGCCATGTCGATTTTGAGGGGCACTTCCTCCACCTCGACGCTGCTGAAGATGCGCTGGACTTCGCTTTGGCTGAGGGGACGCGGTGTAACATGCCCCCGACCGCGACCGTAGGCCCGCTTTTCTTCGGTGCCAACAAAGTTGATCACATTGGGGGTTGTTTTCACCACCATCCAAGTGTCGTCGTTCATGTCCATGCGCACCAGGACATAGCCGGGAAAAATCTTCTCCTCTTGCTCCTGGCGCTTGCCGGATCGATCCAGCTTGAAGCCCGTCCGCTTCGGGATCACCACCTCGACAATTTGATCCGCCACATCCAAAGCAGCCGCCCGTTGCATCAGGGTGCTCTTCACTTTGTTCTCGCAGCCTGAGGCCACCTGCACGGCGTACCAGCGCAGGTTGCGACGCTCTTGACCTTCCCCCTCGTCTGGTTCCGGGATCGCGTCTGCAGGCTCAAAGTGCTCCACACGGCCCCCACGACGTTTTCGCTGCTGCTCTGGCCTCATCACCTCACATCCTCCCTGTAGCCATCCTTGAACATGACTCTCTTGCCCCTCAGGACAGAACATCACAAGAACAGCTGAGTGGCTACCCAAGCAAACACTTGATCGACCAGGTAGATGAAGGAAGCAAAAGCCAACACAATCAGTAAGACCCCTACCGACTCGCCGATCAATTGCCGGCGGCTCGGCCAAACAATCTTGCTTAATTCTGTGCGGGTCTCTTGAATAAAACCCAGGATCCCTTTGGGTGCGGTGGAACTGTCTTTGGAGTGGCCCCGGCTGGCGGGATCCAAACGCTGCTCCGTATCGGTTTTGCTGGAGGGGGTGCTCTTAACCACGGCGGTGTTCTCCTAATGGATCCCGAAAACGGCGTACCGCATTTCAGCAGGCACGGGATCGGCTTTGCGATCCTAACAGATTTACCGGGAATGGGATCCAACCTTAGGGAGTGGGGGTGGGCTCAGGTGCCAAGGAACCGGGAGAAAGCGGGAGGGAGCGGCGGCGGGATTGGTTAAATTGCTCCACAGCAGCATCAACGCTGGCCTTGCCGTCCCAGCGGGAAGCAGCATTCTGGCGGGAGAGGAAGTCGGCAGCCCGGAAGAGATCGTTGACGTTGATGCTGGTGCCATCCAACAGAGGGGGATTGCTGTCGCGGCGAATGGCATCGTTGACACTTCCGCTTTGGGCCAGGGCCACCCCAGAACCGCTCAGAACCGAGCTCAAGGCCATTCCCACCAGAAGCAGCACTGGGGGCGAGGGGATCCCACGCCAGCAGACGGGCGATGGATTCAGGAGACGGTTGAGAAGCTTGCCGAGCATGATTTATTTCTCCGCTTCGTTTACACGAGGGTGCTGCTCCGCCAGCCCCTCTACCAACAACTGCTGCTCTTCGGCGGTCAAGGGGCGCTTGGCCAACAGGTCTGGCCGCCTTTGCCAGGTTCGAACCAGCTGCTGCTGCAGACGCCAACGGGCAATGGCTTGATGGTCGCCTGAGAGGAGTACCGGCGGCACCTTGTACCCCTGAAACTCTGGCGGGCGGGTGTACTGAGGATAGTCCAGCAGCCCCGCCTCGAAGCTTTCCCTCTTTAACGAGTCTACCTTGCCTACGGTGCCCGGCAAGAGCCGCACCACGCCGTTGATCAGGGCCAGCGCCGGAATTTCCCCCCCGGTCAGGACAAAATCCCCCAGCGACACCTCGCGGGTGGCCAGGTATTGTCGGATGCGTTCGTCAAAGCCTTCGTACTGGCCACACAGCAGGATCAGCTGCGCCTTCTGGGCCAGCTCCTGCAGCAGCGCCTGGTTTAGCGGTTGCCCCTGGGGCGTCAGCAGAATGATCTCGCAGGGATCCAACCGGGGCAGGGAGGCGACAGCAGCGAAGAAAGGCTCTGGCTTGAGCACCATGCCCACCCCACCCCCGTAGGGCTCATCATCGACACGGCGGTGCTTATCGGTGGCGAAGTCGCGTGGATTGGTGCAGTGGACTTCGGCGATCCCCTGCTGTAGGGCTTTGCCCACCAGCCCAATGCGCAGCGGCGTTTCAAAAAATTCGGGGAAAAGGGTAAGGATATCGAACCGCACAGGACTCAGGACGAGGTGCGCAACCGCTCCAAATCCAGGCGCAAGGACTCAATCTGATGGATCAGCTCCATCAACTCAGCCATCTCTTCTCTGGAGATAGCCGGCTTGTTGGGGGAGGAAGCTGGTGTCGGGGGAGCATTCTCGACAGGCGCTTCAGAGTCAGGACTTGCCGAGGGGGCGTTGGCGGCTGGATCCCTGAGACTCTCAACGTAACGAACTGCCTCCTGCTCGATCAACTCTCCCTTTTGCTCCAGCTCCGCCGCCAGTTGTCCCAAGTCCATCGAAAGGCGGTTGAGGTTTTCGGTGCGCTTTTCCGGGTCTTGCAGGATCTCCACCAGAGCGGTGGCCGTGCCGTAAAAAATGTGGCGAGCCCGCGTGAACCAATCTGAAGAGTGAGAACTCATGGCAGCAGAAAGAGGTGGGTTGTGGATTATTCTAGGCGATCCACCCACCGGGATTGACCCAAGCATTGCAGACTGAATACCCAGCGCCGAAGGACAGACTGGGATCCAATTCTCCAAAATCCTAGGGACACTCTCAGTCTTAAGGCAGGGCTCAATCGACAGCGCGGATCTCGCCACTGTTTAGGCGCTCCACAATCGATTCCAGCAGTTCGTGCTCTTCTGGGGAAATTTCTTGATCGGCCATGACGGCACTGAGAATCTGCTGTTGCTCGGCGCGAGTCAAGACTTTGTCCGCCAAAGCCCGGTTGATTAGAGCTCTCAGCTCAGAGGGTTGAGAGGGTTCCACCGTTTTTCTCCTAGCGCTGGAGGGCAAGGGGTTCCATAATGGGGTTCTGGATCCAAGAAGCAATGGACAGCGGCCCACCACCCAGTATAACGGTACGGCTGTGGAAACCCAGGTATCCTCAAAAGACCAGAGATCCCAACCTGTGGGGGTGATCGGCGGCGGGCAGTTGGCGCAGATGTTGGCCTTGGCAGCTCGCCAGATGGGGATCCCGCTGGTGGTGCAGGCTGCTGCTCCCACCGATCCGGCGGTGGCAGTGGCCGATGGGGTGGTTTGGGGATCCACAGCCGACAGCCAGGCCACGGCCCAGTTGTTGAAGCGCTGCCCGGTGGTTACTTTTGAAAACGAGTTTATCCCTCTGCCGGAGCTGAAAAAACTGGATCCGGAGGGATCCCGCTTTCGTCCTAGTCTCAGCACGCTAGAGCCGCTGCTGGACAAGTTGCACCAACGGCAGTTCCTGGCGCGGTTGGGGTTGCCGGTGCCGGCTTTCTTCCCGCTGGAGGCGGTGTTGGATTCGGCAGACCTGGCTGGACTGAGCTTTCCGGTGGTGCTCAAGCGACGGCGGCAGGGCTACGATGGGCAGGGCACCCGCATCTTGCACGAGCGAGCGGCTTTGCAGCAGGCCCTTAGCCAATCTGAGGGGATCCCGCTATTGCTGGAGGAATGGATCCCGTTCGAGCGGGAGCTGGCGGTGATGGTGGCGCGGGGGCTGAGGGGAGAGATCCGGGTTTACCCGGTGGTGGAAACTGTGCAGATCGAGCAAGTCTGCCGCCATGTCCTGGTGCCTGCCCGCATCCCCCCAACCACCGAGGCCGAGATCCGGCGCTTGGCAGCCGATCTGATGGAAAAATTGGGTGCAGTTGGCGTGTTTGGCATCGAGCTGTTCTGGGTGCCGCCGCCCCACCCCAAGGCCGGGATCTGGATCAACGAAATCTCGCCGCGGGTCCACAATTCCGGCCACTACACCCTGGAAGCCTGCCGCACCTCACAATTCGAGCAACACCTGCGGGCCATCCTCGGCCTGCCCTTGGGGGATCCCTCCCTCAAGTGTGGGGGGGCAGTGATGGTGAACCTCTTGGGCTATGAGCATGCCACCGGCGATTACGCAGAAAAGCGGCAGTGCCTGGCCCAGCTCCCCAATGCCACGGTGCATTGGTACCACAAAACCCCTGCCCGCCCAGGGCGAAAACTGGGCCATGTAACCGTCTGTCTGCCGACCGCTTCTTCCCTACAGCAAGCAGAGACCATTGTTCGCACCCTCGAATTCCTCTGGTACCCCCAGCCATGAGCCAAGTGTCGGATCCCTCATTTTCTCCAGCCACACAAGCCCTGATCCAGGCCATGCAACGGCGGGATGTGCCCGCGGTAGCTCAGCAGGTGAACGGCTTGTCCCCTCAAGAGCGCCCTGCTGTGTTGACCCCTGCCCTCCAATACCTGGCCGAGGTGGATCCCGCCAGCGCCCAGTGGTTTGTTCGCCACCTCATGGCCCCTGCGGTCAAAGCGCAACTGCGAGAAGGGATCCTCAAAGCTGCCCAAGACTACCTACAGGAAGCCGGCTTCACCGAAGGGATCGACTACGAACTCAAGCCTGTTCGCGAAAGCGGTGCGGAGCACCATCCCCAATCGGGGGGCAACATCTTGAGCATCAGCCGCAGAGCCTTGCCCTACGCGGCTCCCGATGACGATCCCTTGGGGCAGTTGTTGTTGGCGGAATTCTGCGAATTGCGAGACTAGGCCACCATGAGCGGTACGAGTTATCGGCTGCAGCTGTTGGACATCACTGCCCTGCCCCAACTGCTGGAGCTGGATCGGCGATGCTATGGGGGATACTGGGGAGAACAGGGATATCGAGCGGAGCTGGAACGACCCACAAGCACGGTGATTGGGGTAGTGGCGGAACCCGCTGCCGTTGGCGCTTCGTGTGGCTCGGGCCGAGCCGAGTTTCCCCTTCCCTCTCCAAACCCCACTTCGCCGACGCAGACGACAAAAGAGCTGGTGGGCTTCGGCATTCTCTGGCGCATTGAAGAAGAAGCGCATATCATCTCCTTGGCGGTGGATCCCGAGCACCGGCAACAGGGTTTGGGCCGGCGGATTCTGGAAGAACTGCTGAACCAAGCGAGAGCAGCAGGCTGCCGCTGGGCCACTCTGGAGGTAAAGGCTTCCAATCAAGCGGCAATCCGCCTGTACGAATCGGCAGGGTTTCAACGGCTGGGACGTCGCAAGGGGTATTACAACGGAGAAGATGCGCTGGTGTATTGGAAGAAACCGATTTAGAAGGCTATCAATTGTAAATTGAAGAACTGCAAACGTATTTCGGGATACACCTTAGGTCAGACAGTGAGCAAGCCAATAGGCTAAGCATATCAAGGCTACAGGGGATCCAACCCATTGACCGAGTGTCGATTGCCCGTTTGATTCTTTATATAGGTCATCAAAATGCTCTCATTCTGTGGATGCAAACTGCCCGCTACAGTTCCTCCCAGCAACACTGACTCTAGCCAATGCAGCCGCATCCATCGCACAACAGAGATCCTGACTTAATCTACAAAGCTCCTGCTCGGTGGGGAAAAGCTATAATCTGCGGTATCAACAACTTGAATTCGATCCTTGCCGTTCGATGGCCCATCGGAGCTTTGACTGATGGCTGGAGCCCTTGGGTTAATAGAATGTGAAGTTTTATTTCGAGATCCGACATTTCTGCCTCAATATATATTTCTCATATCATATTCCCCCTTTGGCCAACTTGCCTGAAAAAACACTTCAGGTTAACCTACACTTGTTATCTGTCCATCCTGAGCATTTTCAAGCTGTGAGGATCATTATGGACACCTCTGGAAACACCATTGGAGATGAGGCCATCTCTTTTGTCGTCAGTCTTTGGTCTAGGCTTATCGATTTTATGCCCAATCTCCTTGCGGCGATTGCCATCTTAATTCTGGGTTGGATAGTGGCCACGGCGGTAGCCTTCGGCGTTAGAGGACTGCTCAAAAGGACGCAACTGGACAATCGCTTGGCTGCTTGGGTTTTGGGCCAAAAGCCCGGCGAGAAGCTGCCCCAAACGGAGCGCTGGGTGGCCGCTGCCGTCTACTGGGTGATTCTTGCTTTTGTGTTGGTGGCGGTACTGAATGCCCTGCAGCTTCAAGCTGTCTCCGATCCGCTCAACAGGTTTTTGGGGGAAATCTTCGTTTATCTGCCAAGGGTGGGTGGGGCGCTGGTGCTGCTGGCTGTGGGCTGGGCGGTGGCTACAGTTGCCCGGCTGGCGGTCATCCAGGGGCTGCGGCGTTTCAACCTCGATGAGCAGTTGGCCCGGCCTCTACAGCAGGAAAGCGCTGCCGGTGAGGCAGGTGCAGAAGGAACCCCAACCGACCAAGAGGGAGGTACAGAGGTCACCCCTTTCCTGCTGAATGAAACTTTGGGCAATGCCCTTTACTGGCTGATTCTGCTGTTCTTTTTGCCGATCATCCTGGATACCCTGAACCTGCAGGGGCCGCTGCAGCCGGTGCAAAACCTGCTGGATCAGTTGCTGTCGATGGTGCCGCGGATTTTGGGGGCGCTGATCATCGGTGTGGTGGGCTGGTTTTTGGCCCGCATCGTGCGTGGGATCGTCTCCAATTTGTTGGTGGCAGCAGGGGCAAATCGGTTGGGGGCACGCTTTGGCGTTCCCCAGTTGGCCCAGATCGTCGGGACGGTGGTGTATGTCTTGGTGTTGATCCCGGCGGTGATTGCGGCGCTGAATGCCTTGGAAATTCGGGCCATCTCCGATCCGGCGGTGGCGATGCTGGAGCAGGTGTTGCGGGCCATTCCCATGATCGCGGGATCCGCTTTGATCCTGGCCGTCTTTTACTTGCTGGGGCAATTTTTGGCCAGCTTGGTAACCCAGTTGCTGCAGGCGGTGGGTTTTGACCGTCTGGTCGCGGGGCTGGGCTTGCCCCTACCTGCTGCTCCTGAGCCTGAAGGGGATCCCGCTGCCAAACGTCGCACTCCCTCCGAGATCGCCGGCTTGGTGGTCTGGGTAGGCGTGGTCTTGTTTGGGGCGGTGCCGGCAGTGGAGTTGCTGCAGTTTGCCGCCCTAACCGACATTGTGCAGGGGCTGTTGCTGATTTCCGGTCGGGTGCTCATCGGCGCCCTGGTGTTTGGGATCGGTCTTTATTTGGCCAATTTGGCCCACTCTATGATCAAGAGCTTGGGTAGCCCTTCCTCAGGGGTACTGGCCCGGGCGGCGCGGGTGGCTATCTTGGTTTTTGTTGGCGCCATGGCCCTGCAGCAGATGGGCGTGGCCACCGACATTGTGGTGTTGGCTTTTGGTCTGGTTCTGGGGGCGATTGCCGTGGCGGTGGCGTTGGCTTTTGGGTTGGGAGGTCGCGATGTAGCTGCCGAGCAGATCCGGCAATGGCTCAAGAGAGAGTGAGAGCGGGCTTCGTAGATATCGCCAAGGGAGACTTTGGTAGAATCACTCGGCTGTGCTACCACCTAGACGATCTGCAATCTAGGCTGAGCAGAGCACCGAGACTCAAGCGTAGGCGAATGCGGCAAGCGGCGTTTCGTCTGCGGGAGAGAATCAGGAACTTGGTGGACGAGTGCCATCGCAAGGTAGCGGCGTTCCTAACGGATAACTACCGATTGATATTCCTCCCCACTTTCGAGTCAGCCAAGATGGTTGCCAAGGCAGGGAGGAAGTTTGGTAGCAAGACGGCAAGGGCGATGCTCACCTGGGCGCACTACCGGTTCAAGCAGTTCCTGAAGTTTCAAGCCAAGAAGAAAAACGTGGTCGTCGTGGAAGTATCGGAAGCGTACACCAGCAAAACCTGTACTAAGTGCGGGCACATCCACACTAAGTTAGGTGGCGCAAAGGTGTTCACATGCCCCAAGTGCAACCACAGGCTACCACGAGATTGGCAAGGCGCTCTGGGTGTTATGCTCAGGGCTTTGCGGGATACCGCCTTTCTGTTCGGAAACGGACAGAATGCTATCGCTTCACCGTTGAGCAGTAATGCTCAGCAGTGTTCGGCGTAAATGTATCAGCCTTTCTCTGTAGACGTTCGATTGCACCTAAAAAATTGCCCCGCCCATCACCGGGCGGGGTTATTGCTGCATCCTCAGGCCAGCTTAAACTGCCTCTGGAACTTTGGCCTCTTCCGCCGCCACTTCCTGCACCACGATCTTGCCCCGGAACACCACGTAGTTGTAGATGTTGTAGGACAAGATAACCGGGATCAGAAAGCCAATAAAGGTGAGCATAAACACCAGCGAGCTGGGGGAGGCTGCCGCTTCGTAGATGGTGACGCTGGGGGGGATGATGTTGGGGAAGACCATGAACCCCAAGCCGATAAAAGAAAGCGCAAAGATCAAAAAAGTGTAAACCAAAACGCTATTTTCTTCCCGCCGGCGCAGGCTGCGCAGCAACAACGCCACCAACAAAAGTCCCAGAACTGGGATGGCAGCAAAGATGTAGAAAAGAGGGGGCGAGAAAAGCTGAGCACGCGCCTGCTCGGACATGATAGGAGTGCTGATGGTGATAAACACTGCCCCCAGTAAAGTTGTCCAGGTGGCGATGGTTGCCGTCTTGTAGTAGGTTTCCTGAAGCTCGCCGGTGGTCTTAACGATTAGGTAGGCTGAGCCGATTAACACATAGCCCTGGATCAAAGTAAGAGCCACCAACAGCGTGCGCCAGGTCAGCCAATCCCAGGGGCTGCCGGCAAAGTGGCCGGCTTCGTCCACGCGGATCCCTTCGAAGACGCTGCCCAAGGCAAATCCCTGGCCCAAGGCTGCCAAAAAGCTGCCCACTCCAAAGGCCAGGTTCCACACCAACTTGTTGTCGGCGTTTTCCCGAAACTCGAAGGAAACGGCCCGCAAGATCAGGCCCACCACCATGATCACCAAGGGTATGTAGAGGGCATTGAGAATGGTGGCGTAGGCGAGAGGAAAAGATCCAAATAGGGATCCCCCCATCAACACCAGCCACGTCTCGTTGGCATCCCAAACATTGCCCAAGCTGGTCATGAGAATGCTGCGCCGCGTCTCGCTGGAGGCCGTCAGGGAGAGGATACCAACTCCCAGATCAAACCCGTCCAGCAGAACGTAGAGAAATAGGAATAGGCCCAGGATAAAAAACCAAACCTGGGGCAGAAACCGCTGTAAAGGCTCAAAAGATTCCATCGCTGTTCCCTCTGCTTTGAGTATTTCTGACCAGTGCGAGACAGTTCCCGATGGCGATCCCCAGTCCCTCTCCCTCTAGGGAAGGGAAGTTGGGAGTTGACGTAGCGAAGGGTTTCACTGCTGTGGGGAATGGGCCTGCTACGTTGCCCTGTTGCTACTTGGAGTCACCAGTTAGATGGCTACCAAACTGCTGCTACCGAGCTTCTGCAGGACGGCGATCCGGTTCGTGGCGGGCAGGCTCGACCACGATCACCGGCTGCGTTGCCGGGACAGGGGCGGGCAACTCCAGGTTTGGCCCTTCGCGGATGATGCGGCTGCCAAAGTAAAGGGCGGCCACGAAAAACACGGTGTACAAGATGGTCAAGCCGATCAAGGAGAACAACACTTCTCCTGCCGGCAGCGGTGAAACCGATTCCACCGTGCGCAGTTGTCCATACACAATCCAGGGCTGCCGACCCACACAGCGGACGATCCAACCAGTTTCAACGGCGATGTATCCCAGGGGTGCTGCGAAGATCCAAGCTCTCATCAGCCATTTCTGCTGAGAAAGGGCCTCCACTGAGAGCTTGCCCCTCAGCCATTGGACAAGGGTAACTCCGACAAGCCCGGCCAGAAAAAGACCAATGGCCACCATCGTTCTGAAGGAGTAGTAGATCAGGCCGACCATGTGGGGACGATTTTGGGGATCCCAGCTTTTGAGCCCTTGAATGGGTCGATCCAGCCTGGGTTTGAACTCCAGCAGATAGCCCAGCGCGCCAGGGATCTTCACCTCCCACTCGTTGCGCTCTTCGCGGTCGTTGGGCACAGCCAACAGGCTCCAGTCTGCCCGCTCGCCGGCAGGGATCGTCTCCCACTGGGCCTCCATGGCCGCCAGCTTGGCCGGCTGATAGCGATAGACTTGCTCCGCGCTCAGATGGCCGACGAACACCTGCAAAGGGGCGACCACCAGGGTCATTGCCAAGACCACTTTGAGGGAGCGGGAGAAGAACTCGCTGTGCCGCCGCTTGAGAATGTACCAGGCACTGATGCCACCGATAACAAACAAAGAGGTTTCCAAGGTGGCAAAAAACATGTGCAGAAAGCTGTTGACCATGAAGGGATTGACAATGGCCTGCAGGTAGTCCCGCACCACAAATTTCCCATCGACGAACACGCCACCTGCCGGTGTCTGCAGCCAAGAGTTGGCCGTCAGGATCCAAAAGGTGGATAAGTTGGCGCCAAAAGCCACCAGGATCGTCGAGATCCAGTGAATCACCGGCGGCACGCGCTCCCAGCCGAACAGCATGATCCCCAGAAAGCTGGCCTCCAGCATAAAGGCCATCGTGCCTTCAAACCCCAGGATGGTGCCGAAAAAATCTCCCACTGCTTCGGAGAAGGGCGCCCAGTTCATGCCAAACTGAAAGGCCATCGGCAAGCCTGAGGCCACGCCAATACCAAAGTTCAACACATAGAGTTTTGACCAGAAACGGGCGTGACGGTAGTAATCTAGGTTGCGGGTTTTTAGCCAAAGTCCCTCAATAACAACAAGGTAAATGGCCATCCCCGTTGTTAAAACCGGCCACAACATGTGAAAAATGGCCGTGAGGGCAAATTGTAGACGAGAAAGGGCAACGGTATCTAGAAACATGATTTGTACCAAGTTTAGATGAATTGGCCAATACAGCTTTTTCCGACAACATCCTCTGCAGTTGATACAGCTACATCTCTTGCATGAAAAACATCTTGCTGACTGGCAGACATCAGATGAGGCCGGGAAAGCCGCGCTTTGTGGTTCCTTCTAACATCAAATCTTGGCTAAGACAATCGACAAGCCGTCCGACTCTAAAGGTTAATTTTAGGATTCTGTGAGATATAGACCTTTTTTTGTAATTTGGACTACAAAGCAAAAAGCCCTCTGTGAACCTAGCGGCCAAAAACTGGCAGGCCATTGACATAGGGTTCTGGTTTTCTTCGTCTTTAAACAACAAAACTGTTGTCCCAATAGATCGAGGAGCGATTCCCAGCAAGGGAGGACTTCCGGTTTACAGAGCCGGCAGACGGCTGCTGATCGTCCCCGGAGCTTGCCAGAATTGGGATCCCAGTTTGCAGGGTGGGGTGGAAGATGTCGTTTATTCCGCTGGTGCGCTTTCTAGGCCAGTCCGGCTTGATTCAAGAGCTGGCCGCCCGGTTGAGATCACGGCGACAGGCAGATCTGCAGGGGGCAGGGCGGATTGCCAAGGGGTTGATCGCCTCGGCTTTGGCCCAGCAGGAGGGAAGATCCCTGCTGGTGGTCACTGCCACCTTGGAGGAGGCAGGCCGCTGGACGGCGCAACTGGAGGGCATGGGCTGGGAGAGTGTGCAGCTCTACCCCACCTCCGAGGCTTCCCCTTACGAACCTTTTGACCTGGAACCGGAGCTGGTGTGGGGTCAGTTTCAGGTGCTGGCCGATTGCCTCCAGGGGAAGAAGGGCATGGCCATTGTGGCGACAGAGCGGGCCCTCCAACCCCACCTTCCCCCTCCAGAGGTGTTTCGGGCCTTTTGCCTCAAGCTGGAACCCGGCCTGGAGATGTCGCCGCAGCAGTTGGGGCAGCAGTTGGCTCGTCTGGGCTATCGGCGGGTAAGCCTGGTGGAAAGCGAAGGGGAGTGGAGCCAGAGAGGCGATATTCTCGACGTTTTCCCGGTGGCCTGCGAATGGCCGGTGCGGCTGGAGTGGTTCGGCAACGAGCTGGAGCGGCTGCGGGAGTTTGACCCGGTGAGCCAGCGCTCTCAAGACGGGATCCCCTACGTCTGGCTGACCCCCACTGGCTACGGACCCATCCTCTGGCCAGCGCTGCAGGAAAAGGCGGATTGGCTCTCCCCAACCCTGCGGCAGCAGTTGGAGCAGTCGCCGACTCCTCCGGAAGGCTTGCGCCGTTTTCTTGGCCTACTCTACGATCCGCCAGCCAACCTGCTGAGCTATCTGGATCCCGAGGCTTTGATCCTGATCGACGAGCCGGAGCAGTGCCAGGCCCACAGCCGGCAGTGGCTAAGCCACGCCCAAGAACAGTGGAAACAGGCCCAGGTTGCGGAGCCGGCTCTGCAGCCCTTTCACCGCCCCTTCGATCTCCATGCTCCCGACTGGGATCCCTTCCCCTGCCTGTTGGCCCGCACCTTTGCCCCTGCTGGCGAAGCCGAAGCTGCCCTTGACCTAAAAAGCCGGCCTGTGCCTACTGCTCCCCACCAGTTTGGATCCCTGGCCAAAACCCTGCGCGAGTACCGCAAGCAGCAGTTGCAGGTGTGGATCCTCTCTGCCCAGCCCTCCCGCACCGTAGCTCTGCTGCAGGAACACGACTGCCCCGCCCAGTACGTGCCCAATCCCAAAGACTTCCCGGCCATCGAGCGCCAGCTGCAGTCCTACACCCCAGTGGCCCTCAAGTATTCCGGCCTGGCCGAGCTGGAGGGGGTTCTCCTGCCCACCTTGGGGTGGGTGGTGCTCACCGACCGCGAGTTTTTCGGCCAACACAGCCTGGCCACCCCCACCTATGTGCGCAAGCGCCGCCAGGCCAGCTCCCGCCAGGTGGATCCCAACCTGCTCAAGCCAGGGGATTTTGTCGTTCACAAGGCCCATGGCATTGGCCAGTTTCTGCGCTTAGAAAGCCTCACCATTGGGGGCGAAACCCGCGAGTACCTGGTTATTCAATACAGCGATGGCCTGTTGCGGGTGGCTGCCGACCAGGTCAACTCCCTTTCCCGCTACCGCGCCAGCGGGGATGGACCACCTGCCCTGCACAAGATGTCCGGCAGCACCTGGGAAAAGACCAAACAGAAGGTGAAAAAGAGCCTGCGAAAAGTGGCCTTTGACCTGCTGCAGCTCTATGCCAAACGCGCCGAACAGGAGGGCTATGCCTTCCCGCCCGATTCTCCTTGGCAACAGGAGCTGGAAGATTCTTTCCCCTATCCCCTGACGCCGGATCAACTCCGAGCTGTCCAGGAGATCAAGCGGGATATGGAATCTCCACGCCCTATGGATCGGCTGCTGTGTGGGGACGTGGGCTTTGGCAAAACAGAGGTGGCAATCCGTGCCATTTTCAAAGCCGTAACCGCCGGCAAGCAAGTGGCTCTTTTGGCGCCGACCACCATTCTCACCCAGCAGCATTATCACACCTTAAAAGAGCGCTTCGCTCCCTATCCTATTCAAGTGGGCTTGCTCAACCGCTTCCGCACCTCGGAGGAGAAAAAAGAAATCCTATCCCGTCTCAAGAGTGGCGAACTGGATGTTGTGGTGGGCACCCACCAGCTTTTGGGCAAGGATGTGCAATTTCGGGATTTAGGCCTTTTGGTTATTGACGAAGAGCAGCGCTTTGGCGTCAACCAAAAAGAGAAAATCAAACTTCTCAAAACCCAGGTGGATGTACTCACCCTCACCGCCACCCCTATTCCCCGCACTCTGTATATGGCCTTGTCGGGTTTGCGGGAAATGAGCTTGATCCAAACTCCGCCTCCTTCCCGCCGGCCTATCAAAACTCACCTTTCTCCCTACAACCCCGAAGTCATCCGCACGGCTATCCGCCAAGAGTTGGATCGCGGCGGTCAAGTCTTCTATGTCGTCAACCGCATTGAAGGCATCGAAGAAACCAGTGCCAAATTGCGGGAGTGGGTGCCCGGTGCTCGCATTGCCATTGCCCACGGGCAGATGCCCGAAGGGGAGCTAGAGGCAACGATGCTGGCTTTTAACAATGGGGAAATCGATATCCTGGTCTGCACGACGATTATCGAATCCGGTTTGGATATTCCCCGCGTCAACACCATTTTGATTGAAAATGCTCAGGAGTTTGGATTGGCTCAGCTATACCAGCTGCGGGGGCGGGTGGGCCGGGCTGGGATCCAAGCCCATGCTTGGCTGTTTTACCGAGAAGACGGGATCCTCACCGAGGAGGCCCGCAAACGCCTACAGGCCATTCAGGAATTTACCCAACTGGGATCCGGCTATCAGTTGGCAATGCGGGATATGGAAATTCGTGGCATTGGCAACCTGCTGGGAACGGAACAATCCGGGCAAGTCAATGCGGTGGGCTTCGATCTTTACCTGGAAATGCTGCAAGAAGCCATTCGAGAAATTCGCGGCCAGGAGATCCCGCAGGTGGAGGACACGCAAATCGACCTGAATGTTACCGCCATGATCCCGCAAAGCTATATCCCCGACGAAGATCAAAAGATGCAGGCTTATCGACACCTGGCTGCTGCCGGCTCTCGGGTCGAGCTGTTGCAAATTGCCCAAGAATGGCAAGACCGCTTTGGCCCCCTGCCCAAGCCTACCCAGGAGCTGCTGCGGGTGATGGAGCTGAAGATCCTGGCCCGCACCCTGGGCTTTTCCCGCATCAAACCGGCCAAAGAGCATGTGCTTTTGGAAACCCCTATGGAGGAGCCGGCTTGGAATCGCCTGAAAGAGGCTCTGCCCACTCACCTGCAGCCTCGCTTTGTCTACCAACCGGGCAAGGTGACGGTGCGAGGGCTGGGGATGGTGCCGGCGGCGCAGCAACTGGAGAACCTTTTGCAGTGGCTGGACAAGATGAGCCTGGCCCTGAGCCGGATGGAGGCTGGGATCCCAATGACCCCCTAGATCTTGCCGGATCCCTCTCGAGGCGGGCCCATGCTCTGGTGTGAGAGAGTGGAATGGCCGGCCCTCCTCTCTTCAGCGCTCCTTTTTACATCGGCTTCGCGTTTGCATCGGGTTCGCGTCATGAAAGTTCTAGAAGCTCACCACCTCCAAAAAACCTACCGGCAAGGAGGCAGGGAGGTGCGGGCGGTGGTGGATGTATCCCTGACGCTGGCAGCAGGGGAGATCCTGGCTTTTTTGGGGCCCAACGGGGCCGGCAAGACCACCACCATTAAGATGATTGCCGGCCTGATCCAACCGGACGCGGGCACAGTGTGCGTTCTCGGACGGGATCCCCACAGGGATCCTGGCACATTGGCCCAAGTAGGGGCGGTGCTGGAAGGCAATCGCAACCTCTACTGGCGGATGACCCCCCTACAGAACTTGGAGTACTTTGGCGTGCTGCGGGGGCTATCCCCCAGAACCGCTCGGCAACGGGGGTTAGAGCTGCTGGAGACCTTTGGCCTGCAGGAGAAACAAGATGTGGCCGTGCAAACCCTTTCGCGGGGCATGCAGCAGAAGGTGGCCATTGCCGTCGCCCTCCTGCATCAACCGGCCCTGTTGCTGCTGGATGAGCCCACCCTGGGGTTGGATGTGGAATCGGCGCAAGCGGTGAAATCCCTGATCCGCCAAATTGCCGCTTCGGGTCGAGCCATCTTGCTCACCACCCATCAACTGGATATTGCGGAAGCGCTCTCGGATCAGGTAGCCGTTATTCGACAAGGGGTGATCATCGCCCAAGCCCCCACGGGAGAGTTGATCCGGCACTTTGCCGGCGCCGTCGGTACTTACCGGATCGAGCTGGAACAGGGGCTGGATCCCTGGAGGTTTGAACAACTGGCCCGCCAAGGGGTGGAGATTCTCGGATCCCATCGGGTGCGGTTCAGCGGCCCGCCAGAGATGCTCTATCAGGTGCTGGAGATCTTGAAGCCTTTGCCCTTGCTCAGCCTCAAACGAGAGGAAGCCGATCTCACCCATATTTTCCTCGAGTTGTTGAAAAGGGGAGAGGGGCAAGGATGATGCCGGTGATACACCTGTTTTGGGCTGAACTGAAGCGGGCCTGGATCCAGTACATTCGCTATCCGGCGGAGGCCCTGGGCGGGATCCTGATCACCACGTTCTTCTTCTATGCCCTCTTTGCCGGCGCCCAATATGTGGCAGGGCCTGCCTCCCAATTTGGCGAACGGTTGGATGCGGTGGTGATCGGCTATGTGCTCTGGACGCTGGTCATTTTTGTGGTCAACGACATCGCCCTCAACCTGCAGGTGGAAGCCCAGACAGGCACCTTGGAGCAGGTGTTGCTCTCGCCATTTTCGGCAGCCACTCTCTTCTTGGCACGGGCTTGTGCCAGCTTGGTGTTGCGCTTTTCCATTGTCGTCGTCATTCTGGGCGTCATCTTATTGCTGACGGGCAGCCGGTTGCGGTTTCCCCCTGCTCTGGTGTTGCCTTTGGTGAGCGTGGTGCTGGGGGCCTACGGCTTCTCGTTTTTGCTGGGATCCGCTGCTCTAATTTGGAAGCGAATTCAGCAGCTTTTGATCATCAGCCAATTCGGCCTGCTTTTCCTGTTGGCTGCTCCCACGGAAGAATGGCCGGGATCCCTGAGGTGGCTAGGGCAAAGTCTGCCCATGACGGCGGGGGCTGGGCTGCTGCGAGACGTGATGGTGCGGGAGGCGGGCTTGGATCCCGTGCGGCTGATCATGGCTCTGACCAGCGGCGTTTTCTACTTCGGCCTGGGCTTGCTGACCTTTCGCCGGGCGGTTCGGGCAGCCAAGCGCCGAGGGATCCTGGGATCCCAGTAGAGGTCTGCAGGAGGGCATCTAGAGCGAACGTTGGTCGGGGGAGCGGTGCAGCAGGTGAGGGAAGTGGTATTCTACCGCTCCAGTGACCGGGTTGTTTTCGGGGAAAGCCATGCTCCGCCGGCTCAGCTCTTGCAACGCTTTTTCAATTTCGTCAAAGTCGGCAGGTAAGTCGATAGCTATCTCCGCAAGAGTGAGGATCCCTTGCCGCTGTTGGGCTAGCCGCAGGATCTCCCGCATCAGAGCTTGACCTTTGAGGGGCTGAGGAGGTGCTGAGGTGGTTTTTGAGGAAGCTGGGGATGGGGAGGGTCGGGATCCCTGCAGGACGGCCAGCTTGAAGTTGTAGTTCTCCACCATGCCTGGGATCAAAAACAGGTCAATTAACTGGCCAAAGCCCAGCAGGCCAAAGGTGAACAGCCAGAGGATGCCTGTTCCAGTCTTGCCCAGGTAGAAGCGATGGACGCCACAGATCCCGAAGATGCCCAACGCCCAGAGGATATAGGCAGTACCGACAGACTTGGGTTCAGCGGGGGGCAGCAGGTAGCGAGAACTCATGGGGATTTGACGAGATAACTCCGAGCGGGTACTTCCAGTTTGTCATCTTCTGGCCTGGACGGGCAGAAGAGAACCGGCGTGATCTCTGCAAGCAAGCTGGGATCCCTTCTACGCTCTTGTCTGAGGGAGGGCAGCCTCAACGGGAAAACAACCGGAATAATGAGATCCAAGTCCCCCAGGCTCAAAGAACTCCGTCTCCCGCTCACGCAAGCAGTGGACATGCCTATAGAAGGCAAGGGAAAGTCGATGTTTGAGCCAATTTTAATCGGGTTGAGCGCTGTGCTCTGGGGCCTCCTCTGGGGCTACGCTACACTGCTGGTTGTGCTGGTGAACTTTAAGGAGCAAGGATCGGTTTACGCCTACCCTATGCAGGCGGTGCTGGATCGCTTTGTCGAATCCTTGGGGCTGGGCTGGCTTAAGGATCTGCATGCCCTGCAACTGAGGCCGCTGCGCCGGATCAGCTATGCTCTGTTTGGTGCCGTCACCCTAGGGGTGGCTTTCATGCTCTGGGTGTTGGGGTGAGGCGATGACCAGATCGACAGGCGCATTCCCGCAGCAACTGCAAATGCGTTAACCCAACCCGAGTTCTCGACAGGCTCATAATGACCGCTGCCCAACTGGTTGCTATTCTCTCCACTGCCATTGCCACCGCCACACCGGTGGTCTTCGCCTGTGTGGGGGAAACCATTACCGAGCGGGCAGGGGTGATCAACCTCTCCGCAGAGGGGACGATCATGCTGGCGGCCATGGTTGGGTTCGCCGTGGCCAAGCTGACGGGAAGCTTGGTATTGGGCTTTTTGGCTGCCGCCGCGGTGGGAGCGCTGTTTGCTGGGATCGTGGCCTTTGGCTCGCTGACCCTGAAGGGATCCCAAATTGCCATTGGTTTCGTCTTGACCCTATTGGGGGCGGATTTGTCTTCCTTTTTGGGCAATCCGTTCGTGCGGATCCCAGGGCCAACGGTGCCCAGCCTGCCGATCCCCTTCTTGAGAGAGGTGCCACTGCTGGGGCCGCTCCTGTTCCGAGGGGATCTGTTGCTGTACGCCAGCTACGCGCTCATCGGGGGAACTTGGTTCTTTTTGTATCGCACTCAGCCTGGCCTGATGTTGCGGGCTATGGGAGAACAGCCGGCGGCGGCTTTTGCCCGCGGCACCAATGTCATTTTCTGGCGCTATGTTTACACCCTTGTGGGGGGATCCCTATTGGGCTTGGCGGGGGCTGCCTTTTCTCTGGATTTCAAGGCCGGCTGGAGCCACCGACATACAGCAGGGTATGGCTGGATTGCCTTGGCCATCGTCATCTTCGGTGGCTGGAACCCCTTGCGGGTAGCTCTGGGGGCCTACCTGTTCGGCATTTTGCAGTCCTTCGCTGGGGTTGCCCAGACCACCATCCGCGCCGTGCCCACCCAAGTTTTCACGGTGGCCCCCTTCGTGTTGATGATTTTGGCGCTGGTGCTCACCTCTGGGGAATGGCGGGAGTGCGGCTTGCGCGGGCTCCCACCTCGGCTGCGGCGCTGGATTCAGCAGGCGGTGAAGGCCACGCCGCCGGCAGCTCTGGGGCAGCCGTTTGAACCGGGCTAGAAGGGATCCCTCCTCAGCAAGGGGGAATCTGAAAGCGCTAGAAAATAGCCTGCAGTTTTTTAAGGCAAGCCTGGATCTGCGCCATCTCCGAGGGATCCAGCTTTTGGAAGCGCTCTTTCAAGTAGGCGACGTGGGCCGGGAAAATTTCCTCAAACAGTTTTTCCCCCGCCTCTGTCAGCACGACCTTAAAGCAGCGTCGGTTTTCCGGGGGCACTTCCCGGCGCACCAGCCCTTTTTGTTCCAGGCGATCCACAATGCCGGTCAGTGTCCCTTTGGTCACCAGCGTTTTTTGGGCCAAGACATTCATGGTCATCCCAGGGGTATTGCCAAGGGTAACCAACACATCGAATTGGGGGGCCGTCAGCCCCATTTGCCGAATGTGAACCCCGGCGTAATTTTCAAAAGCTTGGTAGGCCCGCGCCAGATCCCGCAACAGCCCCAAAAAAGGCTCACGGGCCGCCAATACCGTCCCCCTCAGCGGAACAGAGTCCTCAGGCTTGAGAACCTCGTCGCTTTGGAGAAGGGGGGATGGAGAGGAGTCAGCGGGAGTGGGCATGGTTGAAGATCGCAGTTCGCGTTGGTGGAACAAACTCAAACCCAAAGGACAGTCTCGGCTCCATGATAGCCCACTGTAGTACAGTTCTAACGCAAAATGAACTACGTCTATCTGCTTTGCTGAGCTAGCCCCTTCGCCGTTATGTGGTTCTCATAAAAAAAGGGGATCCACTGGATGGATCCCCCGTGACGGACAGAGCTTGTGGGGCAAACACCCGCCCAAGGCAGGTGACCACAGCAGACACTAGGGCTTCAGCTCGCTCCCAAAGCTCTTGGCGTGGGCACGAGTTCCTGTGGCATGGGTCACCGCTCCGGCGTTGGAAGTTCCCCCAAGCTGGTCGAAAAGGTGCCCGCGATAGGTGGTAATCACGGGAAGACGATCCCAGTTCAGAAAGCCATCGGGGCCGTAGTGGAGAATGCGTGTGATGTCCCAGTGGGAAGCCGAAGTGCCATCCGGGTGGAAGAAGATGGCCCCGTTTCCGGTCGGCTGAGGCGCTGCTTGAGCCAGGCTAGAGGAGAAGACGGAAGAAGACAAAACGCATACAGTCGCAGCCAACGCTGCCCTCAGAGAATAGCTACGCGTAGCTAGCACGCTCTTGCTCGTTCAAAGCTGAACGTTAAGAAAAGTAACACAGCTTCGGACGAGTTTGCAAGAGCAGAGCAAATTACCAGTGTGCGACGTGCCCAAAGTGAGCACGCCGCCTCCTATCCCGCTATTCTGGCAGGCCAGCTTACGGGGTCCATAACTGTTGTTAACTATCTCTTAACTATCTCATAACTGTCAAGGTTTCTCGCAGGGCTTTTGGGGTACCTGCTCCAGGGCATAGCCGTCCTTCTGGTCAGGCGGCTCTTCTGGGGTTTTTGGCCAGTGGCTGCCATGCTCGTCTGAGCTGTTTGAATTGCTGTTGCCAGCGCTGCAATTCGCCCGCCTCCAACGGGATCCCACCGAAGCGCACCTCCAGGTAGCGCTCCAAGAACTGGATGGCCACCTGGGCTTGTGGTAAGTCGGAGTGGCGCAAGTGTTCCAGGCAGGCCTCAGGGCCTAGGTGGGCTGGGATCCCCACCGCCGTCGCCAGATCCCGCAGTTGCAGATAAAGCCTTGAGATAAGCTGGCGGCGCTGCTGCGACTTGGGTAGAGCCGCCGGGATCCAGCGCATCCCAGCAAAGGCCAGACTCGGTAGCAAGAGGCCAACCATCCAGGTGGGCCAGGGGGGCGGAGGCTGCCACAGGGATCCCATCACCACCCCATTGCCGGCAGTGGCCAACAGAATCCACCCCCCATCCTGCCAGCGCACGGCCTGATAGCGGCGGCGGCGACCCCAATAGGCCATGGATCCCGTGATCAAAACCACCCCCAACACCGGCAGGCCATTCTGCTGCAACGTTTGCCCCAAGGCAACCAGGCTGCGACGGAAGCCAGCACCGACATCCTCTCGATCCGGAGAGGCGGCTACAGCGCTAGCCAGCTCCTGGATCTGCCGCCAGATCTGCCGCTGGGTGGATAGGTCGTACTGGATGACGTACTTAAACCAGCGGAAGCGCAAGCTGTCGTAGAAATCTTGAAGGGGATCCCACCAGCTCTGCCGCTGACTAACATTGGCCTCTGCCGGCGTAGCGTCAAAGATGACCCAGCCGTAGGGGCCAAAGGGGATCTCCGTCCAGGAATGGGCGTCGGCATTGCGTACTGCCAGATAATTTTCCTGCGCCACCCAGCGCCCGCCCAAAAAGCCATTCACCATCCGGGCTGGGATGCCAATGCTGCGGGCCAGCACCGTCAGGGCTGTGGCGAAATATTCGCAGTGGCCCCGCCGATGGGTGAACAGAAAGGCTTCCAAAGGCGGTTCAGGGCCGGGATCCGGCAGATCGGTGGTATAGGCGTAGTTCTCCAGCAGGTAGTTCTGCAAAGCCGTCACCTTGCCAAAGACATCGGGGATCCCAGCGGTAACGTCTTCAGCCAAGGCGGGAATGCGAGGATCCAGGTCTGCTGGCAACTGCAGATAGGCTGCCTGTTGGACTGGGTCGAGAGCACTGAACAGCTCCGCGTGGCCTAGCCGGCGCAAGCGCGGGCTTAACTCCCTTGAGATCCGGCTCCGGGCGCGGTAAAGATGGGGCACCTGCCGAGGCAGAGAATGGCCAACATCTCCGGTCTCGCTCAGGATGAGGCGGCGATTCTGCCGTTGCCAAGCTTGTTGCACCGTCGCTGCTCCGCCCCGCTCCAGCCATTCCATCTCCACCAGCGGGGCCACCCCAAAAACGGTGTTGGTGACCAGCGGCTCCAGATAGATAAGCTGCTCCAAGGGGAGAAGCAGCAGGTCGGGAGCAGTGGGGATCAAGCTGGAGGCAGAGAGATCAAATACCCCTGCTGCGTTGGGGAAAATGGGGATGAAGCGGTCTAGCGTTCGCGACCAGGCCCGTCCATCGTAGCGATCGAAGCTGATCCCGCGCCAGTAGAGGGACTCCACACGGGGCGGCACCCCTGCCGGAAATTCCACCCGCATGACAACGGTGTTATCGGTTTTGAGGGTGCCGAATGCTCCCAGGCTGACTTCCTCGGCAAAGCCAGTGGTCATCACCGGCGAGCGGGCCTGGCGACCCAGAATTCCTAAACTGACCCGCGGGAACAAGAAAAACAAAGCCACGGACAGGATCACCGCCAGCAAAGCCAGGGATCCGAGAAAGCCCAAAAAGTTGAGGTTGATGCCACGGGTTTGGCTGGCTGCCTGCGGGTGCTGCTCTGCTTGCAGGCGCAGGTGGTAAAGGGTGAGGTTGATCAGTCCCACCCCCACGTACAACAAAAACAGCAGCCCAAAGCTGATGTCTTCGTTGAACAGGGTGGCAATGGCCATCAGCAGCAGAGACAGCACCGCCAACTGGATGTGATCGGCTGCCCGTTCCCGCTGAAACAGCTTGGCCCCTGTTAGGTAAAGCACCAAGCCAATGGCCCCATCGGAAAAGGGAAGGATCCCAAAGATAACCAAAGCCAGCAGGCTGAGCAACACCGCCACCGTCAGAGGCATCCACAGGGGGGCATAGCGGGCAAAAGCAATCCTTGGCGGCTCCCAAAACCAACTGCAGGCCCCCGCTGCCAAACAGACACCAATCACCGGTGGCGACAAAGCCTGATCCCCCAGACAAAGGGCCGTGAAGGCGATCCCCACCAACAGGTAAACAAACACCTTTTGAACGGATGGCAGTGTCCAGGTCATGGCCCTTGGGATTCAATCCTTTCCAGCATAGCCAAGTCTTTTTTGCTACCGGTTTGCCCTCCCTGGGATCCCCTTTTGGACAAAGCGAAGAGCATTAGAATCGTTAGCTAAGAATCGTTAAGATTTTGTTACTCGCCGGTCTCGACGGGATACCTGTGACACGCTGCGCGAAAAGGTGGTGAGATGTCCAGCCAAAACGAAATTCATGTGGTGGGGGCGCGGCAGCACAACCTCAAGAATGTCGAGCTGCGGATCCCGCGGGATCGCCTGGTGGTATTCACGGGCGTCTCCGGATCGGGCAAGTCCTCCTTGGCTTTCGACACCATCTTTGCCGAGGGACAGCGGCGCTATGTGGAATCCCTCAGCGCCTATGCGCGACAGTTTTTGGGGCAACTGGACAAACCGGATGTGGATCGCATCGAAGGGCTGAGTCCGGCCATCTCCATCGATCAAAAGTCCACCAGCCACAACCCCCGCTCGACGGTTGGCACCGTTACCGAAATCTACGACTACCTGCGGCTTCTGTATGGGCGAGCTGGGATCCCGCACTGCCCCCATTGCAACCGGGTGATCGCCCCGCAGACGGTGGATCAGATTGTGGATCAGATCATGGCTCTGCCGGATCGGACGCGGTTTCAGTTGCTCTCGCCGGTGGTGAAGGGGAAAAAGGGCACCCACGCCAACTTGTTGCAAAGCTTGCGCCAGCAAGGGTTTGTACGCGTGCGTGTCGATGGCCAGGTATGGGATCTCAGCGAAGAGATCACCTTGGACAAAAACAAGACCCACACTATCGAGGTGGTGGTGGATCGGCTGGTCAAGAGCCCCGACATAGCGGAGCGACTGGCCGATTCTCTGGCAACCTGCCTGCGCCAGTCGGGAGGAATTGCGGTGGTGGAGCTGCTGCCGCGGGAAGAGGAGCGAGAACATCTGCTGCAAAAGGTGGCCGAGTCGGCGGGGCAATACCTGAACGGCAAGCCAACGGAGCTGATTTTTTCTGAGCAATTTGCCTGCCCGGAGCACGGTTCGGTGATGGGCGAGCTGTCGCCGCGCCTGTTTTCCTTCAACTCGCCGATTGGGGCCTGTCCTGTCTGCCACGGGCTGGGTTTTGAGCCCATCTTCGACCCCGAGCGGATCGTGCCCGATCCCAAGCTCCCCTTGTACGCGGCCATCGCCCCTTGGGCAGAGCGGGAGAACCCCTACTATCTGGCTTTGTTGGCGGGAGCCGCCAAGGCTTTTGGCTTCGACCTCAGCAGCCGCTGGTGTGATCTCACCCCCCAGCAACAGCAGATCATCCTCTACGGCGCCGACCAGGAGGTCTACATCGCCGAGGCGGAATCTCAGTACCGAGGCCGGGGGTACTATCGCCGCTATGAGGGGGTGATTCCCCAATTGCAGCGGCACTACCAGGAAACCACTTCCGAAATCTATCGGCAAAAGCTGGAAGCCTACCTCACCTACCGTCCCTGTTCCGCCTGTGGGGGATCCCGTCTCAAGCCGGAAGCTCTGGCCGTGCGCATCGGCGGCTACCGCATTACCGATCTCACCGAGATCTCCATCCGCGACTGCCTGCACCGCCTGGAGCAGCTAAACCTTACCCCCCGCCAAGCGCAGATCGGCGAGTTGGTGCTGCGGGAGATCAAAACCCGGCTGCAGTTTTTGGTGGATGTGGGCCTCGACTACCTCACCTTGGCCCGTCCGGCCATGACCCTCTCCGGGGGCGAGGCGCAGCGGATCCGGCTGGCCAGCCAGATGGGCTCCGGCTTGACGGGGGTGCTCTACGTGTTGGACGAACCCTCGATTGGCCTCCACCAGCGGGACAACGAGCGCCTGTTGCAAACCCTGTTTCGCCTGCGGGATCTGGGCAACACGCTGATCGTGGTGGAACACGACGAAGAAACCATCCGTGCCGCCGATTACATCGTGGATATCGGCCCTGGAGCCGGGATCCACGGGGGGGAAGTGGTGGCCCAGGGATCCCTGGCGGACATCATGGCCTGCGAGCGCTCCATCACCGGAGCTTATCTTTCGGGGCGGCTGCGGATCCCTACCCCTGGGCAGCGGCGGGCTGGCAAAGCGGTTGCCCTCAAGCTCACCAATGCCCACAAAAACAACCTCAAGCACATCGATGTGGAGATCCCTCTGGGCAAGTTGGTCTGTGTTACAGGCGTCTCCGGCTCTGGCAAATCCACCTTGGTCAACGAATTGCTCTACCCTGCCCTGCAGCACCATCTTGGACACAAGGTGCCCCAACCCGCGGAGATGGGAGAACTTGAGGGCATCGAACACATCGACAAGGTGATCGTCATCGACCAATCTCCCATTGGCCGTACCCCCCGCTCCAACCCTGCCACCTACACGGGTTTGTTTGATCCCATCCGCCAAACCTTTGCCCAAACCTTGGATGCCAAGGCCAGAGGCTACCCATCCGGCCACTTTTCCTTCAATGTCAAGGGGGGGCGCTGTGAAGCCTGCAAAGGGCAGGGGGTGAACGTGATTGAAATGAACTTCCTGCCCGATGTGTACGTCACCTGCGAAGTCTGCGGGGGCAGCCGTTACAGCCGCGAAACCCTGCAGGTCAGGTACAAGGGCAAGAACATCGCCGAAGTCCTGGATATGACGGTGGGGGAGGCGCTGGAGTTTTTCGCTGCCCTGCCTCCTGCCGCCAAGATCCTGCAGACCTTGGCCGATGTGGGCCTCGATTACATCAAGCTGGGCCAGCCAGCTCCTACCCTCTCCGGTGGGGAAGCGCAACGGGTCAAGCTGGCCGCAGAACTGGCCCGCCGCTCCACCGGCAAAACCCTCTATCTGCTGGATGAGCCCTCCACCGGCTTGTCTTTTTACGATGTCCACAAGCTCTTGAACGTCCTGCAACGGCTGGTGGATACAGGCAACACCGTGCTGGTGATCGAGCATAACCTGGACATTCTCCGCTGTGCTGATTGGATTATTGACTTGGGGCCAGAGGGCGGCGACCACGGCGGCCAGATCATCGCCGTTGGCACTCCAGAACAGGTGGCTGAGCACCCCGGATCCCATACAGGGCGATATTTGAAGCAGGTTTTGCAACAACATCCCCCAGGTCGCTGAGCAACTCAGCCTGCTCCAGGGAGAAAGTTGACCGAAAGCGGCCCAAAGTGCTCCGCACCGCGAACGGTTGGCCTGAGTCTCACGTCGCTATGGCATGATGGGTCGGAAGGAAAAGGTTCGCACTCTCCCCATGGTAGGGCAGACCCTGGGTGGCCGCTATCGGATCTTGGAAGCACTGGGATCCAGCGGACAAACCTACTTGGCACAGGATAGCCATCATCCTGAGCGGCTTCGGGTGGTGATCAGGCGCTGGCAGGCCGGCCAAAATGCTCCGCACCGCGAACGCAGTGAGGACTCCGCCTCGCTGCGGCATCTCTTTCAGCAAGAAGTGGCGCTGCGGGAGCACCTGGGATCCCACGAGGGTATCCCCCGCCTGTTGGCCTGCTTTGAGCAAGAGGGGGAGTTTTATTGGGTGGAAGAATGGGTTGAAGGGCCCACCCTGGAACAAGCTCTATTGCTAGGTAACGCAACCGAGAGGGGCCAGCTAACGACTCCGTCCCGCCAAATGCACTGCCATTGGGGGCACGACTGGACAGAGGCTGAGGTACGAGCCTTGTTGCAGGATGTGCTGCAAACCTTGGCCTTCCTGAATGGGGAAGGGGTGAGCTGCTGCAACCTGCAGCCCTCTCGCTTGATCTACCGTCAGGCGGATGGCCGATGGGTGTTGTTGAAGTGGGGGGGTGAGGAACAGGGTCTGGCTTTTTCCGGCTCTGGCTTCGGGAACCCCTATGGCCCCAGGCATTGCAGCGACCTCTATGCTCTTGGGCTGATTGCCCTGCAGGCCCTCTGCGGGATCCCGCCCCAGAAGCTGTTTCGCGACCCGTTGACGGGGGAGTTGCGCTGGCACGATCTGGCCTCTACTAGCGCTCCTTTTGCTGCTTTTCTGGATCGTTTGGTGAGCTGCAACCCACAACAGTGCTTTCCTTCAGCAACAGCAGCTCTGGCCGCTTTGCAGGCTTTGCCCCCCGCCGAGAGCCCCCCTGCCGCCGAACTCCTGTCCCAGCCCAGCCCTGTCGCCGCCGAGCCCTTACAGGAGCCAACCACCCCACCGCGTTCTCCGGTATCGCTGCGGGCGCGTCTCCGGATCCCACCGGTTTGGGCAGGAGGCAGCTTGGCGGCTTTGCTGGCGTTGACGGTGGCAGGGGCCTGGCAGATGAGGGCGAACTTTGGCCTGCGGGGGGAGCCCAAGGATTCTGTCCCCTTCACGAGAACGGGATCCTCTGGCCCGGCAAAGCGCAACGGCCTGGGACTCCGTCCTACTCGCGAGAACGGTTCTCATGCCTCCGTCCCCACCGCCGTCACGGTCGCGGAAGCGTCGCGTAGCGATAACGACCCGGCAGACTGGGCCAAGTCTTTGCAGCTCAAGGCTACGCTGGAAGGCCCTGTCGCCGTCACTGCTCTGGCCATCAGCCCGGATGGAAATCTCCTTGCTGCCGGGGGAGACGACGGCATAATCCGGCTTTGGGATCCCCAGGCTGGCCAACTGCTCCAGAGCTGGGCAGGCCACGAGGGATCCGTTGAGGCACTGGCCATCAGCCCAGATGGTACCTTTTTGGTGAGTGGGGGGGCAGACAAGACGGTACGGGTCTGGGATCTGGCGACCCTGGGGGATCCGGCTCTCTCGCCTGGGGATGTGCTGGCGCGGCTGCAGTTGCAAGGGCACACCGGGTTGATCAACAGTGTCGCCATTAGCCCCGATGGTCGTTGGATTGCCAGTGGCAGCGCCGACCGCACCATCCGCCTTTGGCAGGCCGACAACGGCCAGTTGATCCGCACCCTGGCGCCTCCCACTGCTGCCGCCCAGGAGACCCCTCAGAGGGCAGGCATTACAGCAGTGGCCTTTGGCCCAAGACCTACCCGTATGAATACTTCCCACCAATCTGAAGGGATCCCCCCTTGGATCTTGGTGGCCGCCAATGGAGATCCCACCGTTTACCTTTGGGATCCCGGCAGCGGGGCCTTGCTGGAAACCCTGAAGGCCGACTACCCCATCGAGCAGGTGCTTCTGAGCCCAGATGGCCGCTATTTGCTCGCTGGCAGTACCGGTGGCATCTTGGTCTGGAACTTGGGCACGGGATCCTTGGAGCGCACCTTGCCCCAGACTTTGTCCGGCTTGGCCGCCCTTGCCCTCAGCCCTGATGGCCGCTTGCTCGCCAGCGGCACCGATTACCGCGCTCACCAGATCAAGCTCTGGGATCTGCGCAGCGGAGAACAGTTGCGCACCCTGGGCGGCCAGACTTGGATGGTGAGCGTCTTGCTGTTTGGCCCCGGTCGCGGAAGCGTCGCGCAGCGATATGGGCAGACCCTTCTCAGTGGTGGCGCCGATGGCTCAATTCGCATTTGGGGGCCAGCCGACCCAGCTCAGCCCTAGTGGGATCCAAGCAGATAAAATACTCGACGAAGAAGGGATCCCGGCAGAGCATGACTCTAGTCAATAATAAGCTCAACTATACTGAAAATAATGTATAATATGTTCAGTACGGATTACTACCAGTTGATCTTTCTGTT
>NZ_JBSSDE010000040.1:0-28630 GCF_054060435.1 Thermostichus sp. MS-CIW-34
TCAGGACTTGGGTCATGGTTCTATCATAACTTCCGCATTCCTCCCGACACTGACCCTACGGGTACAGTGCGGGGCTCCTGCGATTTCTAGCTGACGCTGCGAAACTTCGGGTCTTTGCTCTCTCGAAAGGCCAGCCCTGCCTCTTGAATGGCGTTCCGCTTGAGGTGGCAGGGATCCTCTTTCACCCACTGCGGCAGGTCAGTGCAGGATGATGTCCCCCAGCTTTCTGGCTGTTTTTGGAGCCCCCTGCTATCGCGAACGGCACAGCCGGTCTTTGTGGGCAACCACAAACGTATGCAAGCAGACACCAAAGTAATGGCCGGATTAGAGTCAGGCCCCTCTAGCGGGCCAGGTACCGTTCCAAGCGTCCCTGGAAAAATGACAAGATCAACGTCAGCAGCCAGTACCACAGCGCTGCCACCACCAAAGCCTCGAAGAAGTGCTGGCGCGGCAAACCTGCCTGTCGAGCCCGGCCCATCAACTCCTGCAAAGCAATGGCACTGGCCAGGGCAGTGTCTTTCTGCATGGCGATGAATTGGTTGCCAATGTCCGGTAAGACAATTCGAAAAGCTTGCGGCAGAACAATGCACCATAGGGTTTGCCAGGGCTTAAGCCCCAGGGCATAGGCAGCTTCCCGCTGCCCAATGGGAATGGCTTGGATCCCGGCCCGGAAGATCTCGCTCATGTAGGCGCCATAGTTCAGGCTCAAGGCCAGCACCGCCGAAGTAAACGAGCCGAACACCAGACCCAGTTGCGGCAAAGCCTGGTAGATAAACAAAAACTGCAGAAATAGAGGTGTGCCCCGCATCAACGAGACATAGAGAGCGGAGAGGCTGCTCAGAGGGGCAATCTGGGAGAGGCCCGCCAGTGCCGACAAAAAGGCCAAGGTGGTGGCACAGAGGATGGAGACCAAGGACAGTTGAAAAGTAGTGCCCACCCCTTGCGAGATGAACCACCACCACTCGCGCACAAAGTTGCCGTTGAGACGCAAGGTACGGATGGGGATCCCGGCCAACTCCAACTGTACCCCGCTGAAGGTGAACACCAACAACAGCAGCCACAAAACCAACCACAACCCCTGGGCCACCGGGAACGGGATCCCTTTTCGAACCCGAGGCGGTGGGTAAATCGGCTGCTCCAGTGGGATAGAGTCTTTGCTCACTCAGCTTTTTTCGTCAGATCAACGCCGTAATACCGCTTTGAGAGAGCCGTCAGCGTGCCGTCCGCATGCATGGATTCTAAAATTTCGTTAATTTTGGCTTGCAAGCTCTCGGAAGGGGCAGGGCTGGAGCGATCCAAGGCCACAGCCAAGGCTTCGTAGTAGACTGGATTCCCCAGAGTTTTCAGGGGCAGCCCTTCCCGAATGGCATTTTCAGCCGTCGGCAAAGCTGTCAAGACTGCATCCAGGCGGGTGCCATCCCCCAGTGCCAAATCCTGCAGAGCCAGGCTATCGGTGTCGTAGATGCGAATGTCCACCCGCGGGGCTGGAACTTGGATGGTCTCTCCTTCCAGGGTGAGGTTGCCCTCCAGGTAGGCTTGATAGGTGGTGGCGGTGCCCACCCCGACTCGCTTTCCTTCCAAGGCGGCGATATCTGTCAAGGTCGAGGCTTGGTGGACCACGAAGCTGGCGGGGGTGTAGTAGTAGGGAATGGTAAACAGCAGAGCTTTCTGGCGCTCGGCAGTCACGGTCATCGACCCGACATTGACATCCCAGCGGCCATTCCAAGATCCGGCGGTGATGACATCGAAGTTGATATCCAGAAACTCAGCCTCTACCCCCAAGCGCCTGGCAATCTCGCGCGCCACATCCACATCAAATCCTTCCCAAGTGCCGTCAGGGTTGCGGTAGCTCTGAGGCCGGTAATTGGAGTCGGTGGAAACCCGGAGTACCCCCCGCTCTTGAATTTGAGCCAACAGGTCTCTGCTTTGGGCCAGCAGGGATCCCTGGTGTGTGCCTAGAGCCCAGCATCCGGCCAGGGTCAAGCAAAGGGCTTGTAGGGATCGGCGTCGAGAAACAGACATCGGCGAAACCTCAGATGAAGGTGAAGGGCAAACCCATTGGAATCCATCCAAGCTATCCAAGGCTGTCACAATTCCCGTTGCAAGGTAGTATCACCTGACACTGCCGCTTTGGGTGGCTATTCCCGACTGGGGCGAGCGGGTCGCAATTCTCCAAACATGCTCTAAAAAAGGCAAATCAACTGTCTCAGGATTGAGCTTATGAATCCCAATTGAGATTGAAATATCTCCTCCAGAAAGGCATCCCCTGAGACTTGCGATCAAGACTCGTGCTGTGTTGCCCGGGGGGGGCAATCCGTATCCCTCTGTGGGCAACGGAGAATCGACGTTCTGGGTAGCAGAAAACATTTGGCTCGACCCAATGGATCCCCCCTAGCAATTGGGCGGAGAGGATGTCAATATCTTTGGAAGAGAACGGGGTTGAGGGTGGTTATGCAAGCGGTGATCTTGGCGGGTGGGAAAGGAACTCGTTTACGGCCCTTTACCTTTTTGCAACCCAAGCCTTTGTTGCCCCTCCTGGATGTGCCCTTTTTGGAATGGCTGATCGGGCGCTGCCGCCGAGCCGGCTTGACGGATATTTTGCTCAGCGTGGGTTATCTGGGCCAACAAATTGAGGCTGCTCTGGGAGATGGCGCTGCTTTGGGGGTGAAGCTCCGCTACATTCCCGAAGAGACGCCTTTGGATACGGCAGGAGCTTTGGTGCTGGCTCAGCCCTATTTCACCGGGGATCCCTTGGTGGTTTTCAATGCCGACATCCTCACGGATCTGGATTTGCAGGCGTTGATGCAATGTCATGTGCAGAGCAAGGCCATGGCCACCCTCACCCTCGCCCGCGTGGAAGATATCACCGCCTATGGCCTGGTGGAAGTTGGGGAAGGGGGCCAGATCCAATCTTTTCGGGAAAAACCCACCCCTGCAGAAGCCCTCACCCTCACCACCGACACGATCAACGCCGGCACCTATGTCTTGGATCCGGCCATTTTTAAAGACTACCCCAGTGGGGATCCCCTCAGCTTTGAGCGGCGTGTCTTCCCCGATTTGCTCAGGCAAGGGCACCGGCTGCAAGCTTATCTCCACGCAGGCTACTGGCGGGATCTGGGCACGCCGGCCAGCTACTACCACGGCCAACTGGACATTCTTCTGGGCCGAATGACGGATTTTCCCTTAGAAAATGTGCAGCAACAGGCGCCGGGGATATGGGTGCACAAAACGGCTGAGATCCATCCCAGCGCTCAACTGCACGCCCCCTGCTACATTGGCGCCCACACCCGGCTGGGATCCCAAGCTCAGATTCCGGCAGGCACCATCCTCGGCAGCCACAGTTGGGTGAATGGATCCCTGCAGCCGGGAGCCTACGGGCCGAGAGTCCTGGTAGTGTAGGTTAAGTGCAAGTTAAGTCCACAACCATCCACGACAAAGCCATCAACAGATGGAGCTACCACAAACTGGGGAACGCTGGGATCCCTACCTTGCCTCTGTGGCTGCTCGCTTTAATCGGGAGTTGGAAATTCAACTGGGTCGGCCGGGTTGGCAACTTCCCCCAGACCTGGAGCAACTGCCTTTTTGGCAAGCCCAGCAGCGGGATCACCTGCAAGAGCGCCTCGGGATCCCCTTTTGGCAACTGCGTGCCCCCAAAAAACGGGAAGCCTGTTTGGATTTGGGCTGTGGGGTAAGCTTCCTGACCTATCCCTGGAACGATTGGCAAGCCTACTTTTACGGCCATGAGCTGAGCGGTGAGATTGTGCGCTTTATTCGCTCGCGGGCACCCCAGCTTAACTCCAAGCTGTTCAAGTCAATGCAACAGGGATCCGCCCACCATTTGGAAAACTACGAGTCGGAGCAATTTGATCTGGCCATTGCCACCGGATTTTTGTACTACTACCCGATTGAGTACTTCGACGCGGTTTGGGCAGAGTTGATGCGAGTGTTGCGACCGGCTGCACCTGTGATTATTGAAGTGGTCAATCCCGACTCGGTGTGGGCGGAACAATGGGGCCTCATCGAGCTATTCAAAGGCACCGAACCGATTTTCACCCCCCTAACGGAGTGGGAGCGGCGCATCGCAGCCTTGGGGGGCAAAATTCAGAAACAGGCCAGTGGCGAACTGTTCACCACCTATTGGATTCAGCGCAGACCGTGATCTGCTCACAACCGGGAAAGTATCGGAGCATTCGGAGTAGTGGGGTAACCTTTAAGGCTGGGTACTAAGATTAAAAATAAGATAAAGATTAAGATTAAGAAGTGTGATCCCGGACAAGGGATCCACCGCCATCCATGCAAGCCTCCTCTCCCACCTTCCTCTTGGTTGATGGCTACAACATCATCGGAGCTTGGCCCACCCTGAGCCAGTTAGCGCGTCGCTCCCTGATGGAATTGGCCCGTCTGCGCTTGGTGGAATCTTTGGCCAACTATGTGGCCTTCTGGGGCTACCAGGCGACCGTGGTGTACGATGCCTACGCCCAACCCACTCCAGCCCGGCAAGAGCGCTCCCCTTCGGGTATCGAGATCCTGTATACCTCCTATGGCGAGACCGCCGACAGTTGCATTGAACGGCTGTGTGCTCAGTTGCAGAGGGATGGGTGTCGGGTAAGGGTGGCTACCTCCGATCGTGTCCAGCAATTGGTGATTGGCGGCTACAACGCCGAATGGGTCTCGGCAGAACAACTGTGGGATGAAGTGCAGCAGGCCCAGCAGCAGATCCGGCGCGTCCAACCAAAACGGCTATCGAGCAAGCGGGGCATTGATGCCTACTTGGATGCAGATACCCTCTCGCGCCTAAACCGCTGGCGGCTGTCCGGCCAAGATCCCATGCGCTAAATGCCATCGTAGGGAACGGTGGGAGCTCCATACCAAAGATGCTCTTCATCTGGCGAGGCAGTGGGCAACTGCTCCTGTGAAGGATCCGCCGGAGCCAGCTCCTGCTCATCTACCAACACCAGCACCCGCACAACTCGATCTTTGGGCAATTGCTCCTGCGCCCGCATGGGCAAAATCAGTTGACCTTGGCTGTCGGTACGAGCCCAGAACTCATGCGCTTTCATGCTGTTTCCCTGAGATGGCTAGGAATATACCAGCTTGCCCCAAGCTCTGCCTTCGGCGCAGTCAAAAAAAGACTCCGTCCTGCCGACGGAAACAGATGAGATCCCATCATTGAGACCGGGATCCCTGGGCCAAGCCGTGTTCTCGAAACCAAGCCTGCAACCGTTCCCAAGCGTCACCAGCCGCTTCTGGGCGATAGGTGGGGCGATAATCGGCAAAAAAGGCGTGGGGAGCATCCGGGTAGATGATCAACTGCGATGGATCTCCGCAAGCTTCCAGAGCTGACTTCATTTGCTCCACCGTTTCCAAGGGAATGCTGGTATCTGCACCACCATACAAACCCAACACAGGTGCCTTCAGGCTGGCTGCCACATCCAGCGGATGCCTTGGGGTTAAGAGTGTGGACTCTCCCACCAAACGACCGTACCAGGCAACACCCGCCTTCAAGCCGGGTCGGTGAGCCGCGTACAACCAAGTGATTCGACCACCCCAGCAAAAGCCAGTAATGCCCACCCGCTCTGGATCCGCACCTGAGTTGCCAATTGCCCAATCCACCGCCGCATCCAAATCCGACATCACCTGAGCATCGGGCACCTGGGAGACGATGGCGCGAATCTCCTCAAGGCTCTGCAGCTGAGAAACATCCCCCTGCCGGAAAAACAGCTCGGGAGCCACTGCCACATAGCCCAACTTCCCCAAGCGGCGACAAATGTCTTGAATGTGTTCGTGTACACCAAAGATCTCTTGCACCACCAAAACCAGTGGAAAAGGGCCAGAGCCGGTCGGCTTGGCACGATAGCCAGGGATCTCGCCATCTGGGGTGGGAATGGTGACGGGGCCGGCTTCCAATCCTTCGCTATCGGTGATGATGGTTTGGGCAAAGATCGGCTGTACTGCCGAGGCAAACCCAGCAGCGACGTTGGCCAGCTTCAACTGACGGCGCTTCCAGCTGCTGGAGGATCCCCCCTTGGGTTGCTCCGCATACATAGGCCCAATCCTCAAAAACACAAACCCCTCTTCTCAGGATAAACAATATTTTGTCTGTAAAGATTCTTTCTACTGACAGTCTCGATGCAAATCTTGCCTATCCTGTCTGAGATCTGCATCGTAGAGCTGTTAAGATCGGCTCGGCACAGCGATGCTGATCAACGGAAATGCAACTCAAGAGACAGTTAAAAATCAGTTAAAAACCGGAAATCTTTGGGTTAAGCATTTCAAGAAGCATCGATGCCATCTCGCACTTTGGAGCTTATTTGGCAGTTGCCGAAATTGTTGGATGATGGCAGCATTGGGCAGAGCCAAAAAGACAAACTGAGCGTTTGGCAATAGCGGCAAAACGGCAATTGTACTGGTGCAGATGGCCTTGACAAGTGAGATAAGTTTGCTTCAACAAATCTCAAAAGCCGCTGGCAGGTAGTCAACCAAAGCATAGCTCACCCCTTCCCCAGAGGCCCGACGTTCTATCAGCGCAACATCAAAACGGCAGGACAACTCGGAGAGGTGGGGATGCTGGCTCAAGAAGGCCTGGGCAGCCCGGATCAAGCGTCGCTGCTTGGGGATCCCAACCGCCAAAAGCCCGCCTCGATCCCAGCTACCGGGGCTACGGGTTTTCACCTCTACGAAAATCAGCACATCAGCTTTGTGGGCAACCAGATCCAGCTCGCCCCAAGGGCAGCGCCACCGCTGGGCCAGGATCTGCCAGCCCTGCTGACAGAGATATTGCCGCACCCAGCCCTCGCCGACGTTGCCTGTATTCTGGAGGGAAGCCCTTCTGGGCAAGGGATCCATAAAAAAATCACCAGCGCCCGGCTCTAATGAGCAGAGCCATTGCCGTGATACTTGTCGGTGTCGTAAAAGCCGTTGCGGGTGCCGAAGTAGAAACTTGCCAGAGAGAGGACAAGAGCAACCCCCACCAAGACTAACTTTGCATCCACGTGGTTTTCCCCTGATTTTCTCCTCAACCGTGATCATAATAGCCTGCCGCTCCTTCACAATCCTTTGGTGAGCGATGCGCGGCACTGATATCGGCCAAGGCACAGCAAGTCTTGGGGGATCCCATCGGAAATGAACTACTCCCACTGGGAGCTCAGCATGCTACCATTCAGATGGAAAGGGAGTAGTCAGGCGGCTTACCGCCCTCTGCATCGACATACTGGCTAAAAACAGCCCGGTGCAAGAGACAAAGCAAGCCCGGCAGGCTGCTTTGGTGACGAGACTTTCGCTGAGTTCACGCAGAGGTGAGCTTGGTGAGTCCGTCTGACTTTCCCAGCCTTCACCTCTAGGTGTGAACCGATTCCACACACAAGAGAGGTTGGAGGCTAGAAAATGTGGGCCGGTTTTTTATCGAGTTTGCTGCTGGTGACGGTAGCGGAATTTGGGGACAAAACCTTTTTTACCCCCTTGATTTTGGCGATGCGCCACCCACGCCGCTGGGTTTTTCTGGGGACATGGCTGGCTTTAGCGATGATGAACCTGCTAGCGGTAGGAACCGGGCAAGTGCTTTTTAAGCTACTGCCACCCTTGGGCGTGCGGGTGCTATCGGCTGGGGTTTTCGCCGTTTTTGGCTTGAGAATGCTCTGGCAAGCGTGCAGAATGCCACCTCAACAGGCATTACCAGAAGAAGAGGAAGCCCTCAGACAAGTGATGCAGGCAGAAGCAAAAGGAGTTGGCCGCGGGGGGGTTAGGGCCATCGTCTGGGAAGCCTTTAGTTTGATCGCCCTAGCCGAGTTCGGGGATAAAACCCAGATTGCTACCGTTTCCCTAGCCGCCACCCATCCGGGATTCAGTGTCTGGGCGGGGGCAACCCTGGGTCATGGTCTGATGGTGGGGCTGGCGGTGGTGGGAGGTCGTTTTTTAGCAGCTCACATCTCTGAACGCGCCGTGCATTGGGTGGGGGGCGGCTTATTTCTGGTGTTTGCGTTGCTGACCGGTTGGGAGTTGGCAGGATGAGGGATCAGCTAGAAATCGCAGGAGCCCCGCACTGTACCCGTAGGGTCAGTGCCGGGAGGAATGCGCTTTGATGAAGTACAATGGACTTATGAGCCAAGTCCTGACCATATCCTGTAAGCTCAAGGTGTTCCCGTCACAAGCCGCCAAATTGGACGCGACGATGGATGTCTTTGTGCAGGCATTGAACTGGGTCAACCAGAACACGCCGGAGAAGATCGTCAACGCGGTCAAACTGCAATCCCTTTGCTACTACGAGATTCGAGCCCGGTTCGGCTTGTCCAGTAACTTGGCTCAACAGGTGTGCAGACGGGTGGCGGGCGCTCGCAAAGTGGCGAGACAGCGCAACCGTCCGGTTAAAGAGTTCAAGCGTAGGTTCGTTACCTACGATGCACGTATCTTCTCATTTCGCGAGAAAGACTGGACGGTGTCGCTGACCACGGTGGAAGGGCGAGAGCGCTTTGAACTAGCCATTGGCAACTACCAGCGTGGGATGCTGGCTGGCTCTAACCCCAAATCGGCCACCCTAGTCCAGCGGAAGGATGGCTCCTACTACATCCAGATTTGCGTAGAGAAAAAGCCACCCAAGCAACAAGATACCGACAGGGTGATCGGGGTGGACTTGGGCAGGACGGATATCGCCCATACGTCAGAGGGGGACAATTGGAATGGACAGCAGTTGAACCGAGTCCGCGACCACTACTCCAAGCTGAGGGCGGCACTCCAACGTAAAGCCAGTAAGGGCACCCGCAGTTCGCGGCGCAGATGCAGAGAACTGTTGCAACGGCTGTCTGGCAAGGAAAGACGCTTTCAGTCGCGTCAGCGTTGCGTAGCAAAAACGTGGGTCAATCATCGCATCTCCAAAGTTATTGTCTCCAGGGCAAAAGCTACCAACAGCGCTATCGCCCTGGAAGACCTGACAGGGATCCGAGAAAGGGTCAATCAACAGCCGCGGAGCAAAGCCGAACGGCGCAGGGCCAACGGTTGGGCGTTTTATCAACTCCGTCATTTTCTGGAGTACAAGGCTCTGCGTGCAGGGGTTGCCTTGATTCTGGTACCGCCTGCCTACACGTCGCAGACCTGCCACCGGTGTTTGCACATTCATCCCGACCCTGCGCAATCCTACCGCAGTGGCAAGTCGTTCAAGTGTGGGCACTGTGGATGGGAAGGGGATGCGGATTTGAATGGTGCGAATGTGATTGCGCTTTTGGGGGCTGCTGTAAACCAGCCTAGAGGTTCGGGCCTGTTTTGTTCTCTGGTAGGGCAGAGCAGGCTCAGGGCTACTGAAAGCCCGCTCCGTACCGCTTAGCGGTCGGAGTCGGGTAGTTTACCCAAATTCCTGTTCGATGATCCGCCATCGGGCAGTGATCACACCTGGCTCTAGGCTGAGGCGGCTGACGACAAGTTCTAGGGCCTGGTCATCGCGGGTCTGGGTGACTAGCTCTGCTTCGACTTTGACCAGATCGGGCTTGTCCTCCAGGTCTTCGCTGTAGAGGGCACGCAGTTTGAGATGGGTGGGAGCTATGCCTTGCAAGAGCAAGGCGCGGATGTGGGCCTCTGCTTGGCTTTTGCAGATGAACGAACACTCATAGACCAGTTCCAGTTCTGTGCCTTTCAAAGGCTGCTGGTTGATGCGGTAGCCTAGTGGACGCAGCACAACGTTGGAGATCAACACAGCTGCGGCCCCAATGGCAGCTTGGGGAATGTACCCCGATCCGGCAAAGGCTCCCACCGCGGCTGCACACCAGATGGTGGCGGCGGTGTTCAGGCCACGGACGCTGGCTCCTTCCTTGAGGATCACGCCACCGGCCAAAAAGCCAATCCCCGATACCACTTGGGCCGCAATACGGGTCGGGCTGCTTTCATCAGGGGTGAGAACCGAGAGCATGACAAACAAAGCTGCACCCGTGGCCACCAAGGTGTTGGTGCGCAAGCCGGCCATACGCTGCCGCCACTGTCGCTCCAGCCCGATCACGGATCCCAGGACAAAGGCAACGGCCAAACGCAAGGTGAAGTCAATCCAGGTCATGCTCCGGTTCTCGTGAAAGGATAAAGTTTAGCCATCCTCATCTGGGATCCCAAGGGCAGTGGCTTCCTGTTGCAAGGTTTGCCAGAGGGCTTCCAGTTGAGCAAAGGCGGATTCTGGGGCCAGCTTACCACCTGTTTCTAAAGCACAGGTTATGCCCACCCGATAGGCATACTGCTGCAGCCGTGACCGAAATTGAGCAGCAGCCAAGGGAGATAGAACTTTCAAGGTCATGGCACACCTCCTAAATGTTTGCTGTAACCCTTCGTTGGTCAAAGGACACCTCGTAAAAGTGCTCTGCGCCGCCGTCGCGATGGCCTTGTGGCGAGACTCTGAAAGGCTGATTTCTCAAGAAGGGCTGGATTATTCGTTCCTGGAACGCGCTTTGCCGGTGAGGTGCCCCCTGGATCCAGCGCCGGCGCAGCCCTAGAGCTCCACTTCAACCCCGACTAGCCAAGCCACCAGGGTGAAATACACCCAGAGGCCGGTGAAGTCTTTAATGGTGGTGATAAAAGGATCCGCTCCCGGAGCGTGGTCAAAGCCCAGCTTTAACATCACCCAGGGCAAAATGGCGCCCAAGATAGCCCCCAAAGTGAGGACAGTGGCCAGAGCCAAGCCCACCGCTAGACCCAATTGTGGGATCCCATTGGGTGCCCCCTGCCAGAAGTAGGCAATCACCCCAGCCGTGGCCCCCAGGATCACACCGATAATGCCACCAATGCTGGCTTCCCGCAGCAAATAGGGGAGAAACTGCCGCACGTTGATGTGGCCCCAAGCCAAGCCACGGGCAAAGATGGTCGTAGATTGGGTACCGACATTACCGCCCATATCCATGACCAAGGGGATGAAAATAGCCGCTGCCGTCACCGCCTCCAACACCTCCTCAAAGGTTTGGATCACTCCCCCCACCACCATGCCGCCAATCAAGGTGATGATTAAAAACGTGATGCGCAGGCGGACGGCATACCAACGGGAGCCTTTAACCAGGCGCTCGCTCCAAACCTTGTCTCGGCTGAGCAAGCTGCCCACCCCTGCTTGGGCCAGAGCAGCATCCGTAGCCTCTTCTTCCACCAAATTGATCACATCTTCAAAAGTGATGTCACCCACCAAGCGTCCTTCACTGTCGACCACCGGAATAGCCGGCAAGCCCGAATCCTTGAGCAAACGAGCTGCCTGGAGATCCCGGTCGGTAACCCGCGCCACAGTATCAACCCCTTCAATCAGCTCCCGAATCGGTAGGTCGGGATCCGCCTTCACCAGCCGCACAGTGCGGATGAGACCCTTGTAGAACCGCTGATCGTCCACCACAAAAATCACATCCAGCTCATCGTCTCCCAGTTGAGAGTCCCGCACGCTGGCCAGAGCAGCCCCGACGGTGAGGGTATCTCGTACCGACAAGTAGCGCAGGTTCATCAGCCGACCGGCACTGCGCTCTGGATAACCCAGCAAGATATTCACTGCTTCCCGAGCTTCTGGGCTGAGGTTGGCAATGAGGCGCTTGGTTACTTTGGCCGGCAACTCCTCAAACAGACGTACCCGCTCATCCGGAGGTAAGGCTTCTACCAGCCGGATCACTTCTGGGCTTTCCATGCTGCGAATGAGATCGGCCTGCTCTTCGGGCCGTAGATACTCAAACACTGCAATGGCTTTGTCTTTTTCCAGCAAGCGGAAAGCCAAAACCCGCTGCCGAGGTGAAATCTCCATCAACTGCTGCACCAGCTCGGCAATGGGAGCGCGGTTGGCCTCTCGCTTGGCGGCTTCCAAGGAAGCAGGGGTTAGGAGATCGCGAAGAATGTTGTGCCGCATGATAAACCTCCGAACGTTGGGGTCAGCCGGGATGAAGAGAACCAGGAGGTCAACAGCCAACCGGTGCTCCGAGGCTCACAGGGAAGCCCTGAAACCCTTGGATGGCCGCGCAGCAAGCCGTAGGTCTAGCGCCAGGCCTCCAAGCCCAGCTTGGATCGCAAGCGCCCAAGCCGATAAAAGGGACTCCAAGGGATCCCCAGGCCTGCGGAAACCCCAAAACCCACAACGGGAAAGTCAAGGGGAATCCCCTCGGAATTACTCCTGATCTCCCCTTTTCTGAACAGGGCTGCACAAACCCATTGCTCAGGTAAGGCTCTGCTCAGCTCATCTGTTCGTCGCCGACTGAGAGAGCCACCCAAGTCAAAAGCTAGCCGGGAAAACTCTCCCACCCCTTCGCGTTGGCGAAACGGGATCCTCTCAAGCGACGACAGAAGCTGTCAGCGGGGAAAAAGAAGACACCAGTAAGAGCCCAATCTTCAAGAACGTGCTCCTCGAAGACCATCCACTGGTGGCTGGCGCTACAACTACCGGAAGCGTCCATGCTGTTGAACGTTTTCCTCCAAAAAGGTTAACCGAAACAACCCGGACAGCCAGAAGAGGATCTCTTCAGCTCCCTTTAGGCTAGTTGCAGGAGTGGGATCCCGTCAACCCTTTTTCTCCAGCTCATCCGGTGAACAATCGGCGGGGCAGCTGGAGGGGTAAGATCGGGGTGAGCAGCAATAGCCCCCTTGTGGTTCCTCTCGTCTCGACATTGCCCTCAGCCTGACTCAGCAGAGTCTACATCTCGGTGGCTTGCGACCTTGAGCAACCCACGCCCTTCGCCGCCTCTGTTTTGTTAGTGGTTTTTGTTAGTGGTTTGTTGGTGGCCTTGCTTCAATGAGCTGCGCTTCCCATCTCCTACAGGTGCCGATGTCCTTGAGCTTATGGCCTCTCTTCCCCTCGTTGCCGTGATCTTGGGCACACGGCCCGAAGCCATTAAGCTGGCCCCGGTGATCCAAGCTCTGCGTGCCAGTCCCCATCTGCGCACCGAGCTGATCTTGACCGGACAACACCGGGAAATGGTGGATCAGGTGATGCGGCTATTCGGTCTGCAAGCGGATCGGGATCTGGCGATCATGCGCCCCCGCCAAAGCTTGACAGACATCACCGAAGCCACCTTGCGGGGCCTAGAACTCTACTTTCAAGAGCAACATCCTCAACTGGTTTTGGTGCAGGGAGATACCACCACCGCCTTTGCGGCTGCCTTGGCAGCTTTTTACCACCGGATCCCGGTCGGGCATGTGGAAGCCGGACTGCGCACCGATGATCTCTACAATCCTTTCCCCGAAGAGGCCAATCGCCGCCTGATCTCCCAGTTGGCCAGCCTGCACTTTGCCCCTACCCCCCAAGCCGTTGACAACCTGAAGCGAAGCCACGTGGTGGGATCCATCCATTGCACCGGCAACACCGTCATCGACGCCCTACTGCAGGTGGCCTCCCAAGGGATCCCCTGCCCCATTCCCGGCCTGGACTGGCAGCGCTACCGTGTCCTGCTGGTTACCGTGCACCGACGCGAAAATTGGGGGGATCCCCTAACCGCCATCGGCAAGGCTCTGCTGCAGATCTTGGCCGAGTTTCCCGATACCGCCCTTCTTTTGCCCCTCCATCCCAACCCCTTGGTGCGGGATCCCCTGCAAGCCCTGTTGGGATCCCATGAGCGGGCTTTTCTCACTGAGCCTCTGGACTATCCCCTCTGGGTGAGCGCCATGCAGCGCTGTACCCTCATCCTCAGCGACTCCGGCGGCATTCAAGAAGAGGCCCCTGCCCTGGGCAAACCGGTGCTGGTGCTGCGGCAGACCACCGAACGTCCTGAAGCGATTGCTGCCGGCACCGCCCGCCTGGTAGGCACACACCCCGAAAAGATCCTGAAGGCAGCCCGAGAATTGCTCACAGACCCGCAAGCTTATGCCCGCATGGCCCAAGCCCAAAACCCCTTTGGCGATGGCACTGCCGCCCGGCAAATTCGCCACATCATCGAGCGGTGGTTTAATCCGCAAAGCCCTCGAGAAGAACAAAGTTAAGAATTAAAAGTTAAGAATTAAATAAGAATCAAAGATGTATAGACCGTTACCGGGAAAACCGTTTCTTTACCTATTGCTCTCAATAAGACAATTAATCTCAATAAGACAATTAATTAAGATAGAAAGCCTGACTCCAATCCAATTGACCCCAGTCCAATCAAGAGCGAGGATGCAAACCATGAGCACGACTGCAACTTCCACCACCGTTGTCCGGGTGCCGATTGTGGATGCCACCCCAGAAAATGTGCAACCCTTCGGCCAACTTATAGGGGACGATGTGGCCAATCCTGGGCTGGGGATCCCCTTTTATCAGGGGCGTGTCCTGGAAGGACAAAACATCGACTTTCAATACACCGGTAGAGCCGTTATCCGTACGGCTAAGATCCTGCCCGGATATCCACCTGTGCTCTGGCTGGAGCGCCACATGCGTATGACCCAGTTGTTTGTCGGCCTGGGGCAAGAGCCGTTCATCATGGTGATGGCTCCTCCCAACCATCCCAAAGCAGCTCCCGATCTCGACAAAGTACAAGCCCTGCGATTCCCTGCCGGGCATGGGCTGCTGCTGCACCTCGGCACGTGGCACGATTTCCCCATTGCCTGCGAGCGCCCCGTTGTGGTGCTAACCGCCAACTCCGAAGAAGTGGTGGAAGCCCTGGCCAGCATGGAAGATGCCCACGAAATGAATCAGGGAGATGTATTCAAAATTTCCCTCCCCCAACGGCTAAAAGCGGAGATCCACCTAGAGCTGGTGTAAACTACCCGACATCAACCGCTAGGCGGTACGGAGCGGGCTTTTAGTAGCCCTGCAGTTGGCAAGCCAACCACGAGCCTCTGGGGTGGTTTACAGCACCCCCAAAGCGCTACGCGCCACCATAGGTGAACGACCGTTACCAGTGCCTTAAACAACCGTTTCTGGTGTCCGCAGCATTATTATAGCATTCCTCCCGACATCGACCCTACGGGTACAGTGCGGGGCTCCTGCAATTTCTAGCTGAATGCAAGTCCGGATCCCTGAATCTCTACAGGATGCCAAAGCCTCAGTTCTACAAAGTGGCGCTCTATCAGCCTTTGGCTGGATAGGGAACTCTTCGCCTTAACTGGGCCTTAACTAGGGCCAGACTCTTGTACCGAAACCTCCCTTTGGACCCTTCTTCCCCTGCAAGGGTCTAAGTATTCGAGAACACCTATTCTTACACACAAAAGCTTCGAGACAAGTTCAGAGAGAAATGCCTCTAGGCAAGAAAGGCTACCTGAGATTCTGCCGACAGGCGTCTTTAGGAGGGCCGTATTCAGCGGGAAGATTCACAAACGTCGGCAGCGTTGGCATCTGGAGGGAGTTGCTCTATATTAAATCAGCTAGCATATTCGATATTTGCCAGAATTTAAGTTATTGTGAGAGCTGACATGCCATCCAATTGGTCAGACATCCATCCTCTCAATCCTGGGCAAGGGTTGGGTTCAGCCCAGTCTGCGCCTTCCCATTGGAATGAGCGCCACAGGGGAGAAGGCTCTCATGCCGAGTATGAGAGGAACGGATCTCAGACCAGAGCGGCGGATCGTCCAGAGGAGATCATGCCGAGCAATGCAGCAAAGATTAAGGTTGTAGGCGTGGGGGGTGGGGGTGGCAACGCGGTCAGTCGGATGGCGGCCAGCAACCTTGTGGGCGTCGAGTTTTGGAGCGTCAACACCGATGCGCAGGCCCTTGCCCAGTCCTCGGCAGTGAACCGCTTGCAAATTGGGCAGAAGCTGACTCGAGGCTTGGGTGCAGGTGGTAACCCGGCCATTGGCCAGAAAGCGGCAGAAGAATCCAGCGAAGAAATATCGGCAGCCATCAAAGGGGCAGATCTGGTCTTCATTGCCGCCGGCATGGGGGGAGGCACGGGCACGGGTGGAGCACCCGTCATCGCCCAAATTGCCAAAGCCAGTGGTGCCCTGACGGTGGGAGTGGTGACACGGCCTTTTTCCTTTGAGGGCAAACGCCGCAGCAAGCAGGCCGAGGAAGGGATCCAAGCGCTGCGGGAGGCAGTTGATACCCTGATTGTAATTCCCAATGACAAGTTGCTTTCGGTGATCTCCGAGCAAACCCCTGTCCAAGAGGCTTTTCGCGTTGCTGATGATGTGCTGCGGCAGGGGGTGCAGGGCATCTCGGATATCATTCTCATTCCCGGCATGATCAATGTGGATTTTGCCGATGTGCGCAGCGTGATGGCCGATGCCGGCTCTGCCTTGATGGGAATTGGCATGGGATCCGGCAAGTCCCGCGCCCGCGAAGCCGCCATTACCGCTGTATCTTCGCCGCTTTTGGAAACCTCCATCGAAGGGGCTAAAGGTGTCCTCTTCAACATTACCGGTGGGCCGGATTTGTCCTTGCATGAGGTCACGGTGGCTGCCGAGATCATCGCCGAGGCAGTGGATCCCGAGGCCAACATCATCTTCGGCACCGTCCAAGACGAGCGCATGCAGGGGGAAGTGCGCATCACGGTCATCGCCACCGGTTTCCAAGAGAAAGCCCGTCCAGCCGCCATCCCTGCTGCAACCAAAGTTTCTGCCTCCAACAAGTCGGGGGTTCCCAAGCCCACTCCCACGGGCTCTGGGCTGCCGCCTCGACAGCCTCCGGAGCCTGAGCCGCCGATGTCTGGAGGCTTAGATATTCCCGAGTTCTTGCGCCGCCGACGGCCCCCTTCGTAGGGTAGGGTGGAGGTATGCTGGTATCTTGGTGCCGGTTGTCAAGGGTGGGGAGTGCTTTGGGGTTAGGCCATGAACATTGTTGTCTTGGCGGGGGGGCGTTCGGCAGAACGTCAAGTCTCTTGGGTAACGGGTAAAGCCTGCAAACGGGCTTTGGAGGACCTGGGCCATCGGGTCAAGGTAATCGACCCAGAGGAGGATCTGCCTCTGCGCCTTTGGCAGGAACGGCAAGCCGGCTGCGACTTCGTTTGGATTGCCTTGCATGGCCCCGGTGGCGAGGATGGGGTGGTACAGGGAATGCTGGACTGGCTGGGCCTGCCCTACCAGGGATCCGGGCCGCTGGCCAGTGCTCTGGCCATGGATAAGCTGGTCTCCAAGCAGATCTTTCGCGCCGCGGGGATCCCTACCCCCGATTGGCAGGTTTGGGACGACCAAAGCCCCCTCACTTGGGCCGACTGTGCGGCAGAGTTGGGATCCCCACTGGTGGTTAAGCCCAGCAACAACGGCTCGACGGTGGGCATCAGCATTGTCCGGGATGAGAGGTCATTTGCTCAGGGGCTGGAGTTGGCCCGCTCGGTCTCGTCGCGGATTTTTCTGGAGCGCTATGTTCCCGGAAAGGAGATCACCCTCTCGATCTTGTCCGGCCAAGTTCTTCCGGCCATTGAGATCATCCCCGCCCAAGGCGACTTCTACGACTACGAAGCCAAGTACGCACCCGGTGGCTCGCGGCATTTGATCCCCTGTTCCCTCAGCCCGGCAGGGTTGGCCCGCTGTGAGGCTGCAGGTCTGAAGGCCTACCAGGCGTTGGGGTGCGAAGGCTTGGCGCGGGTGGATCTGCGGGTGGATCCCGAGGAAAATCCTTGGGTGTTGGAGGTGAATACACTGCCCGGCATGACCCCCACTTCCCTCTGTCCCGATGCGGCGGCAGCTCTGGGGTGGACGTTCACCGAGTTGGTGGAGCGAATGCTGCAGGATGCCTTGCAAAAAGCCCAATTGACCGGATCCCGGCACCCTCAAAGTTCATCGGCGACTCTCGGCAACGCTCCGTAAACTACCCGACCCTGACTGCTTCGCAGTACAGGGCGGGCTTTCGGTAGCCCTGCAGTTGGCAAGCCAACCACGAACCTCTAGGCTGGTTTACGACAGCCCCCAAAAGCGCAATCACATTCGCACCATTCAAATCCGCATCCCCTTCCCATCCACAGTGTCCACACTTAAACTTCTTTCCACTGCGATAGGATTGCGCAGGGTCGGGATGAATGTGCAAACACCGGTGGCAGGTCTGCGACGTGTAGGCAGGCGGAACAAGAATCAGAGCAACCCCCGCACGCAGAGCCTTGTACTCCAAAAATTGACGGAGTTGATAAAACGCCCAACTGTTGGCCCTGCGCCGTTCAGTTTTACTGCGGGGTTGTTGGTTGATGCGCTCCCGGATCCCTGTCAGGTCTTCCAGGGCAATAGCGCTGTTTGTCGCCTTTGCCCTAGAGACAATAGCTTTGGAGATGCGATGATTGACCCACGCCTGAAAGCGCCTCTCCTTGCCAGACAGCCGTTGCAACAGTTCTCTGCATCTGCGCCGCGAACTGCGTGTGCCCTTACTGGCTTTGCGTTGGAGTGCCGCCCTCAGCTTGGAGTAGTGGTCTCGGATTCGATTCAACTGCTGTCCATTCCAGTTATCCCCTTCTGACGTATGAGCAATATCCGTCCTTCCCAAATCCACCCCCAGCACTCTATCCGTGCCTTGCGGTGGGGATGGCTCCGTTTCCACACAGATCTGAATAGAGTAGGAGCCGTCTTTACGCTTGACCAGAGTGGCAGATTTGGGATTGGAGCCCGCCAGCCGTTCTCTCTGGTAGCGGCCAATCGCCAGCTCAAAGCGCTCCCGACCCTCCACCGTGGTCAGCGACACCGTCCAGTCTTTCTCGCGGAACGAAAAGATACGAGCGTCGTAGGTAGCGAAGCCACCCTTGAACGCTTTGACGGGGCGGTTTTTCTGTTGGGCAACTTTACGGGCGCCGGCCAGCCGCCTGCAGACCTGCTGAGCCAAGTTACTGGATAAGCCGAACCGGGCACGGATTTCGCGGTAGCACAGAGACTGGAGCTTAACGGCGTTGGCGACTTTCTCCGGCGTGTTCTGGTTGACCCAGTTCAAGGCTTGGCCAAAAGCCTCCAAAGTCGCGTCCAATTTGGCGGCCTGCGACTGGGACACCTTGAGCTTGCAGGAGACGGTCAGGACTTGGGTCATGGTTCTATCATAACTTCCGCATTCCTCCCGACACTGACCCTACGGGTACAGTGCGGGGCTCCTGCGATTTCTAGCTGAGGCTTTTCCTAAGACAAGAGCCTCTACCCCAGGTTTTTGCTCTCTCAGAGAAGGGCAACCAGCAAAAGAACTACCCCAGCTCCGACAATCAGTACAGCTCCCCCCAGCCACACCCAGGAGATGCGGGATCCGCGGCCTTTGTCGGTTTTCCCGACAGGATTCTCCGGCGCGGGTTCAGGCTTTGAGTTGACCGAATCTGGGGCAACAACTGTTAGATCCTGCAACAAGAAGTCGCCTTTTTTTTCCAACAGAACCGTGGTTTCTTCTGAGGCCAGCAGCGGGTTCAACAAGGGGGCCGTTTGCTCCCACTCGTATTCGGAATGTCCCGACTCACGCCCGTACACCGTGACCTGCTCCAAGCCGGGCAAGCCCAACGCCCTGAGCTCCGCCTGCACCCGTTCCATGAGATGGGGGTAGTCCACTCGGGCCGAGGAGGATCGATTCAGAAGAACGTGTAGATGACCTTGGCGGCGTTTGACCGCGATTTTGACCGGGGCAGCCAACCGAGCCTGCAACGCTTGGGCAATCTCAGCTTCGGTCATGGGGCAACATCCAAGGCATGCGAGTTAATTCTAATACAATCCTAGGGCAACGATGCAGAGGGCTACGGGGGCTCGGGGTAGAATGGGATGCGCGTTGGCGAAGAAAAGCAGAGCGTTCATCTTTTTCTCTCGCCGGATCCCTAGCTGGAAGTTCTATGCAAGAGAAAACCATTGTCCGCGATTACTTCAACTCCGTTGGCTTCGAGCGCTGGCGGCGCATCTATGGTGAAGAAGAAGTCAATTTCGTCCAAAAAGACATCCGCCTTGGCCATGCCCGCACGGTAGAGACGGTGTTGCAGTGGTTGGGGGATCCCTCGGGTTTACGCATTTGTGATGCCGGATGCGGGGTGGGCAGCCTCAGTTTGCCCTTGGCCACCAGAGGGGCGCAGGTGTTCGCCAGCGACATCTCGGAACAAATGGTGAACGAAGCACGCCGCCGCCAGCAAATGGAGCTGGGATCCACAGACAACCCCCAATTTTGGGTCTCGGATCTGGAGGAATTGACAGGGGAATACGATGTCGTCATCTGCCTCGATGTGATGATCCACTACCCTGAAGCCGAGGCCCTGCGCATGCTAAAGCACCTGACCCGCCTGGCTCGGTCCCGCCTGATCTTCAGTTTTGCCCCCAAAACCCCCTGGCTGACGCTGCTGAAGAAAGTGGGAGAGTTCTTCCCCGGCCCCAGCAAAACCACCCGCGCCTATCAACACCGAGAGGCGACCTTGGTGAGCCAATTAACCGAATGGGGCTGGAAAGTGCAGCAGCGACAAACCATTCGCAGCCGCTTCTACTTTGCTTGGCTGCTCGATCTGGTTCGCTGAACCTGCCGCCCACTGGATACCTTCTGTCGGAATGTTCGCCTGAGGTGGTGATCTCCCAGATTTCCAGACGCCAGGAAGCGATCTCGAGCCAGCAGTATGGCCATGCTGGTTTGCCTCAGCCCAAGGGGTCAGCCGAGGTTATCCAGTTGCTCCAGCAAATCGGGATCTGCCAGCTTTTGTAGGGCAAGCCGCGCGTCATCCCGCACCCCCCAATCGGGATCGCGACTGGCGCTGGTCAGCAATTGCCTTGTTAGCATCGTGTAAACAATGGGATCCTCGAGAGCCAGTTTCACCTGTTGCCCCAGGATCCCTAAGCTCCAGGCACAGTTGCCGCGTACCGCTGCGATTGGATCTTGAGCCAAGCCCCGGCAGAGAGCTGCGACCACCTCATCCAATGCCGGGCCAGGCAACGCCTGCGCCTGGGCCAGTTGTCCGAGAGCACTGGCAGCCCACAATCGCACTGCCGCGATATCCCCGGCCAACACTTCCAGCAACACCGGGTACGCCCGCGGATCCTTGGCATTGCCCAACGCCCACACCAAGCCTTTGCGCACATAGCCGTTCCAATCCCAGCGCAAGCCCTCGATCAGCACCTCCACCTCAGCGGGATCCGGATTCCGACCTAGGGCATAGGCTGCTCCCACCCGCACCAACGGGCAGGGATCCCGGACTAGGGCCAGCAGGGGTTTAACGGCGCGGGGTTCTTCGATCTCACAGAAGGCGCGGGCCGCCTGCATCCGCAAATAGGGATCCGGATCCTGCAACCGCTGCAGCATCAGCTCCACATCCACCTCCGGCGGTGAGTGAGGTGGCAGCTCGTCTAGGGGCTCAAGGGGGGAAAAAGCGTCTTCTTGCATGAAAGGGTGCCCAGGTGTTGGCGGAGGGGGCGAGCGCAAAACTCTCCCTTCCCCACGACAAAAGCCAGAGCAACAACAGCCGAACCAGCAGCAGAGTTGCTGCCTATCATAAACCGCCGGGATCCTCTGCCTGATCTGCTCTTTCCGGTTGGGATCCCGGCACCCTAAGCAAGTCCGCTCCTTCCAACACCCGCGCCGAGCGGATCACATCTCCCACCTGGATGCGCTCCACCCACTCCATCCCCTCGGTGACGTAGCCGAACACGGCATAGCGCCCGTCCAAAATCGGCAGAGCAGAGAGGGTGATGTAAAACTGGGAAGAGGCTGAGTCAAGTGGGCTAGAACGGGCCATGGCCACCGCCCCCAAACGATGGGGCAAGAGCAACTTACTCAGAGCAGCGGGATCCTGGATCAAGGTGTTGTAGCGGGGGTAGGGTTCCCCACGCAGCTGAATTTCCAGGGGGATGGTGCGCAGGCGGTTGCTCCCCGGCTCTGTTGCACCCCCTGTACCGTCACCACGGGGATCCCCACCCTGCACCACAAAAGGCTGCGGATCCTTTTCCACCCGATGGAAGGTGAGGCCATTGTAAAAGCCCCGCTGAACCAAATCCACGAACTGGCCGCCGGTCAGGGGTGCCGCTTCCCCGTGGATCGCCAAGATCACCTTGCCTACCCCCTCAGCAGTTTGCACCTCCATCTCCACCACTGCCTTCCCTTGCAGTTGCGGGCGGCTAGCATAGGCCGCCGGGATCCCAGAGGGGGATTCTGAGAGGGGGGGTGTACTGCGACAAGCCAACAGCCCGAGACAGAGGTATCCCAGAACTAAGCCCACTCCCACTCTGCAGCGGCTCATTCGCCCCAGCTTGGCGAATTTCATCTGCCCCTTCTCCTTCAATCCAATCTCCCACCCTCCAGGCGCTGCTCAACCCAGCAGGGATCCCTATCCAGGTGATTCAGATCCGCTGCGACAGCCCCAACTGCAAGGTAACGCTTTGAGCACCATTGCTCACCCTCACACCGTAGGGGCTGATGGAGGTAACCCGCCACTCTGCTTTCACCGCATGGCCAACAGCCACCTGACGTACTACGTTGTCGATCAAGATCAGAGCCTTGGGGGCACCTGGATCGTGGATCAATCCCACCAGCTTCATCTGCGGCACAGGCTGGGGTGGGATCCGCGCTGGCACCGGAGGCGCAGGTACCCTGGGGGGAGAGGGAAGACCAGCCCCTCTTGAAGCAAGAGGAGCGGCAACAGTCGGCGGTTTTGCCGGTTCGACCAAGACAGCCTTTGCAGAATCCTCAGGTGGAGCTTTGGGGTTTTCATCCACATCAGCAGCAGTGGGAAGCAAGGGCTCCTGGTGAGCATCGGAATGGGAAGAATTGGGTGCCTCAGCCAAGGGATCCCGAGTGGCCTGCGAAAAAACCACCGCCCGCGGGCGCAGGGTCATCCAAAAAGCCAGCCCTGCCACCAAGGTAGCGGCCAAAGCCATACCCAGCAGTAATCCTCCGGCAGCAGAGAAGCGCCGGGAAGGCAGTGGGGGCCGTGTGCCGAGGTAAGGATATTCGCCGGCTTCTGACAGCCCCTCTTCCAAGCTGTTCTCCAAATCCTCGAACAGCTCATCCAACAGAGAATCTGCCTGCTTGACTTGGCCAGACCATGCCCAAGGGGAACGACGGCCTCTGCCCGCTGAAGCATCTAACCCGGACATACAACCTCCCTAGCCTGAGCGGCGGGGATCCCGAGGAGTTGAGACACTCAGCCAACAGTTGCCGTCTATCGCCCAAAGGCTCTCAAAGGAGCCGCATTTCCGGGTACTCGGTCAACAGCGCCTCTGCCGACAGGGTGTCTCCCTCCAACTGCGGCGTCCACAGCACTTCGATGGCCACAATCCGATCTGCCGGAATCGAAGCCAGCTGCAACAGGCACTGCCGCAGATCCGCCGTGGAGTTAACTACAGGTAGTGTACCCAAGTTACCACGATACGCAACCAGTAGAGTTACCAGCAGGTACTCGCCAACATCTGGGATCCCAGCAGCAGATCGCTGCAGCGCCGCTTGGGAGACTTGTTGGATCTGGTTGTTGCGGTTGCTGAGGCTTTCGACGCTGAACTTGCTCCGTTCTTGTAAAGAGGCTTGATAGAACAGGGATTCGGCGCGGGAGAGGGGCAGCTTCTCCGCTTGGGCATGGCCATAGGCCCAGTAGTCGCTGTAGCGCATCAAGCCAAGGGTGACCTCTTGCAACAGTTGGCTCAGCCCTTCTGGCGACTGAGTATCCGCCTCCAGAGCCAGGGCGTTCATGTCTTTCTGCAGTTGCCGAGCGCTGGCCAGCAGTCCCACTTTTACCTGCGCAACAGTTACCTGGGGATCGCGAACCCCAATGCTATCGTCCCCTTCTTCGGATCTGATCCCCGAGCGCAGCGTCTGCACCAAAAAGCTACCTGCCCCAACCAAGAGCAGCAGCGTCAGCAGGCCGCCACCCCCCCCCCAGAAAAAGGGCACCAGCAGCGGAAAACCAAAGCCGCCTCCATAGCTGGGGTAGACAGGAGCTGAGTAGTGCGGGCCAATCGAGCGGGGGGCAGAGAACGTCGGAGACCGGAAAGATCCGCCGCCAATGCGACCGCCACTGCGTGCCCAAACAGCGCCTATGGGAGCCAGGGCGAAGGTCAAGGCCAGGGCAATGGCCAGCAGAGGCCGGCAGACGCGACCGATTCGTTTCAGCATGATCACAATGTTTTCGTCCATCACGGGGCTAGTCTTTCTTAATTCTACGCTTTCTCGTTGGCGGGAATAGGGGCGGAAACCGATCCCCCACCCGGCCATCTCACTTGTTCAATTCTTCTGTGTTGATTCTTTGTGTACTGAGCCGGCCAATGACCGTCAACCAATCGAGGCAGAGCCATGCTACGGTCTGGAAGGTTGCCAGGAGGAGCATGACTCTAGTCAATAATAAGCTCAACTATACTGAAAATAATGTATAATATGTTCAGTACGGATTACTACCAGTTGATCTTTCTGTTTACTTTCGAGTCTGCCAACATGGTAGCCAAAGCAAAGCAGAAAATTGGTAGTAAGACGACACGGAAACTGCGCTTTGGGTATTCTACTCAAAGCTTTGCGGGATACCGCCATTCTGTTTGGACTCCGTCCCGCTAACGCGAATGGAAACAAACAGAATGCTATCGCTGCATAGTTGAACAGTGATGTTCAGCAGTGTTCAGCGTAAATGTATCAGGGCAAACAACAGCAATGCAAACTCAGGCTAACGTCCAAGCCGAGGAAAGAGAGCGGGCATCTTCTCCACCCCGTGCCCAGATTCGGCTGTTGGTGGTGGATATCGATGGCACGATTGCCGGGCCTTCCAACCAGGTTTCAGAGCCGGTTCGGGAGGCCATTCAGAAGGCCAAAGCAGCAGGGGTGCGAGTAGCCATCGCTACGGGTCGCATGCATCGTTCTGCCGAGCGGTTCCACTACGCGATTGGGGCCGATATGCCCCTATGCAGCTACCAGGGGGCTTTAATTCGGGATCCCGATAGCCAAAAGACCCTAAAGCACTGGAGCCTGGACTGGCCGCTGGCCGAGGAGTTGTTGCAAGCGTTGCAGGATCAGCCGGTGGGGGTTCACCTCTACATCGATGACCAGCTCTACTTACGGGAGCTGAGCCCTCTCAGTCAGGCCTATGCTGAGCGCTCTCAGGTGCCGTTCCAGATGTTCTCTTCCGCCCAATACGGACGAAGCCCCACCAAGATCCTGGCTGTTTCTGAGGATACCGAGTTCCTGCAGGAATTGCAGGGATCCCTGCGGCGGCGGTATTCCCCTGAGCAGCTCTATCTCACCCGTTCAGAGCCGATTTTTCTCGAGGCTACCCATCCGGCGGTGAACAAGGGCAATGCCGTTCGTTTTTTGGCCGAGGAAATGCTGGGGTTGTCGGCGGAGCAGGTGATGGCCATTGGCGATGGCGACAACGACATTGAGATGCTGCGGTATGCGGGGATCGGGGTGGCGATGGGAAATGCCTCGCCTGCTCTCTTGCCCCATGCCGATTGGATTGCCCCTCCTGTGGCAGAAGACGGGGTGGCGGCAGCCATCGAGACCTTCATCCTCAGCTAGGCAGGGATCCCATGCTGGGTCTGGCTTCTTCTCCCTTTCCTGAGGTCACCCTGCGTCCGGCGCAGCAACAGGCGTTGGCCTACCAATCGGGGCCGCTGGGGATCGCCGCCGTTCCGGGGAGCGGCAAGACCTTTATTCTGGAGCTGTTGATCGCCGATTTAATTCTCAATCGGGGGATCCCACCGGAGCGCATCGGGGTGTTCACCTACATGCGTTCGGCGCGGGGCAACTTGATCAGCCGCATCAATCAACGTTTGCAACGGGCGGGGTATCCGGATCGCTTTACCCAGGCCTTTACCCTGCATTCTTTGTCGTTGCGGGTGTTGCGGGAGGCCCCCAGCCGTTGGGAGGAGCTGTCTATTTTGGAGGGATACGAACAGGAGCGGTTGCTCAGCCGCCTGTGCCGCGCTTGGCTCGTCCGCCATACTCAGCTCTGGGAGCCGCTGATCCCCGGCGACAACAACCCGCAAAAGATCGCCCAAAACCGAGCCCAGTTCCGGCGCAGTTTCCAGCAGATGGTGCAGGTGGTCATCAGCAGGGCCAAGAATCTGCGCCTGGGGCCAGAAGTGATCCCCAGCGAGGGCTATCTGGGCTGGGCTGCTCCCATCTACGCCGGTTATCAAGCGGAATTGCGTCGCCTGGGCAAGTTAGACTACGACGACCTGGGCTGGCAAGCAGTGGATTTGATCGAGGGCAGTCCAGAGCTGCGGGAGCAGGTGCAGAACTGGTACGACTACCTGTTCGAGGATGAGGCCCAAGACAGTTCCCCCCTGCAGGAAGAGCTGCTGCGGCTGCTCAGCCAACGCACCGGCAACCTGGTGCGGGTGGGGGATCCCAACCAGAGCATCATGGGCACCTTTACCAGCGCCGAGCCGCGGCTGTTTCGCGCCTTTTGCCAGGCCAGTCCTCAGGTGGTGCTCTTGGATGAATCCAGCCGCAGCGCCCCCCAGATCATCGCTTTGGCCAACCGCCTGGTGGAGTGGGTGAATCAGCAGCACCCCATCCCGGCTTTGCGCACCGCTCTGGCCCCCCAGCCCATTCAACTGGCTACCTCCGGTGGCCAAAACCCTCCGGCCAGCGAAGGTCGGGTGGACTTTCTGCGGGTTGTCGGATCCCCGGAAGAGGAGCTGCAACAGGTGGCGCGGCAGGCCATTGCAGCCGCCCAAGCTTTTCCCGGCCAAACGGTGGCCATTCTGGTCACCACCAACGAGCTGGGGGGCAAAGCCCTCAGCTATCTCCAGGAAATGGGAGCGGAGCGGGTGATCGATCTGTTGCGGGGCAGTCCCAGTCAGCGGCGGGTGTTGTTGCAGCTCAAGGGAATCATCGACTGGTTTGCCCAGCCCACTGCCCCCCCTCGCTTGGCTGCTGCTGTGGATTGCTTGGCGGATTGGGCGGGGATCCCACGTGCTGAACTGGGACCGATGTTGACCTGGATCCGCGCCTCTCTGCCGGAGCGGCTGCTGTTCCCCAACTTCGGCGAGGCTCCCTCTCTGCCCGATGGCCCGCCTTGGCAGAACTTGGGCAGGCTGCTGCGCACCCTTGCCGGTTGGCTCCGGGCCGGGCGATCCCCTTGGCCAGAGGTGCTGAATGTGATCGTTCAAAGCCTCTACCGCAAGCCGGAAGAGCTGTTTGTGGGTCGCTATGTAATCGATCAGCTGGAGCAGGTGCTGGGATCCCTGCCCGAAACCGATTGGCAGGAGATCGCCCAAGAATTTCAAGTGATTCTGGATCACCGCCTCAACAACTTGCCTTCGGAGATCTTCGCCTTCGACCCCGAGCCGGGCAGCATCACTGTCACGACTCTGCATCGGGCCAAGGGGCTGGAATGGGATCAGGTGTTCATCCCCCAGGTGTCGGCCTACGAGTTTCCCACCCAGTACGGGGAGCGAACCCTGGGGCTGAAGTTTTTGGATGAAGTGGATATGCAGGCAGAGGCCCTGGCTCAGTTGCGACAGCTCAGCCCCAAAGGCGGCTGGGAGCTGCAGGCCGACTCGGCCACCAAGCAAGCCTTTTTGGATTTGGCAGCAGAGCGATTGCGGCTGCTGTATGTGGGCATCACCCGCAGCAAACGACGGCTCACCCTCTCGGTATCCAGCCAATCTCGCTTTGGCACAGAGCAGAGTTCATCTTTGGTGTTTCGGGTGTTAAGTCGCAGTTTTAGGGCCGATTGACCGGGTGAGTCTCTCGTTCTTCATGGATTGGCAACCTGCTAGCATGGCTAAGCCCGATAGCGCTTGCGCGCCGCCTTGCGGCAATGGGGCAGTCTTTCAGAAGCTATGGATATTCTGCAATGCAACCTCGGCGTATTGCCCGCGAACTGGCCCTGCTGGGGGTCAATCAACTGCCAGCCACGGCGGCCAAACTGAGCGAAAAACAACTGGAGGACTTGCTGCTGGCAGCCATCCGCGCCCTGAGTGAAGAGACCCATGAAACCCTCTCCACAGCGGCGGCGGAAATCCAGCGCAGCGACCGTTTGTTGCACGAGAGCGATCCTCTATTGTTGGCCGATTCGGATCCCAAGGAAGAGGGTGGATCCCGCTCCGTCACCCTCCGCCTTCAGCAGGCCCAACGACACCTGCAGCGCCTGGAAATCACTCTGAAGGAGGCGGACGTTCCTGACCCCAATGCCTTACGGGGGGAATTGCTGGAGCTAATCCAGCAGGTGCAAGTGGCCCTCGGCAACGCCGGCCAAGCCTTAGAACACCTGGAACAGCGGCTGCACAGCGTCCGCCACATCTTGGATGAGGTTGTCCAGTTGTCCCAAAGAGCAGTCAACCGGGTGGGCGTTGCCCTGTCCATGCCGGAACTGTTGTACATTGCCCAATCCCAAGAAGTGCGCGCCTACGCTTTGCAACTGTTAACTGCCCTGCGAACCCACAAGGAGGCGATCGATGCTCGTTTGCAAAAGGCTTTGGTGGGTTGGCAATTGCAGCGGGTTGGTCGGATCGAACGAGATATCCTGCGCCTGGCGGTGGTGGAGATGGAAATACTGGCCAGCAGCCCCGTGAAGGTTGCCATCAACGAAGCTGTAGAATTGGCCAAAAAATACGGGGATCCTGAGGCCGCCGCTTTCGTCAACGGAGTGCTGCGACGGGTAGTGGACAGCCAGCTGGAGACCCACCGGGGTCGGGATCCCTCCCTCCCTGGTTCTGGTTCCGGGGGCTGAGCAGATCACCAAATTTTCGGGCTGGAGGCCCGCACCATAGCCGCAGGCTTGGTGTCGGGAGGAAAGCCCTCCTCTATATAGGTTTGCCGGCCAAAAGTCTGGATAAACTACAATAAGCCCATGAGCCAGACTATCTCTGTACGTTGCAAGCTGATAGTCCCACAAGAGTTGCGTCAAGAAATTGACCGCACTTTGCAGGGCTTTGCGAATGCTTGCAACCAGATTCTCGACAC
>NZ_JBSSDE010000041.1:0-27174 GCF_054060435.1 Thermostichus sp. MS-CIW-34
TCAGGACTTGGGTCATGGTTCTATCGTAACTTCCGCATTCCTCCCGACACTGACCCTACGGGTACAGTGCGGGGCTCCTGCGATTTCTAGCTGACCCTAACCAGCGGGCGGTTTCTGCTAGAAACCCATCAGACGAGCAACAGCGGACAGCTCAGGGACAACGCCGGTGTGGATAGGAGCGGATCCCTGGTGGCTGGCCGTGTCCGGATCCTTAAGGCCATTGCCCGTCAGCACGCACACCACCTGTGCTCCAGCAGGCACCTGCTCTCGCCATTTCAGCAATCCTGCCACCGAGGCCGCGCTGGCCGGCTCGCAAAAGATCCCTTCTTCGGATGCCAGGAGACGATAGGCTGCCAGAATCTCCTCGTCGGTGACGCTATCCACCTGACCGCCGCTCACCTGCACTGCCGCCTTGGCCTTCACCCAACTGGCAGGATTGCCGATGCGAATGGCCGTGGCCACCGTCTCTGGGTGTTCCACCACCCGGTTCAACACCATGGGGGCAGCACCGGCAGCCTCGAAGCCGTAGAGACGAGGGCGACGGGTAGCCTTGCCCTGCTGGCGGTACTGGCAAAACCCCATCCAATAAGCCGTGATGTTGCCCGCGTTGCCCACCGGAATACAGAGCCAATCGGGGGCATCCCCCAAAGCATCCACCACCTCGAAGGCGGCGGTTTTCTGCCCTTCCAAGCGGAAGCGGTTGACCGAGTTCACCAGGGCCACCGGGTAGGTTTCCGCCAGCTGCCGCACCATAGCCAGCGCTTGGTCGAAGTTGCCTTGAACGGCGATGATCTCCGCCCCGTACATCAGGGTTTGGGCCAGTTTGCCTTTGGCCACGTAGCCATCGGGGATCAGCACATAGGCCCGCAGACCTCCTTTGGCCGCAAAGGCAGCAGCCGCCGCCGAGGTGTTGCCGGTACTGGCGCAGATCACGGCCTCTGCTCCGGCCTCTTTGGCCTTGGACACCGCCATCGTCATACCCCGATCCTTAAAACTACCGGTGGGGTTGAGGCCCTCCAGCTTCAGGTAAACTTGGCAGTCTCGCCCCAGCCGTTGGCTCAAAGCCGGGGAAGGCACCAGAGGCGTGTTGCCCTCATGTAGCGTGACCACAGGTGTGCTGGCGCTGACGGGGAGCCATTCCCGATAGTGCTGGATCAGGCCGGGCCAAAGCCCCACTTGCGCGCGGGATCCGGCTATACGAGGGGGATGGGTGGGATTCAGGGTCGCCATGCCGCAGAGGACACCGAGGCTAATCAAAGACCGGCTTTCTCACTGTAGCTGTTCGTGGAGGGGTTCGTATCCACCTCCCGCAGCGGCGGCAGAAACATCTTCCTGATCCCCTCTCTTCAGAAGCTGGGGAGCGGAGGAGCTGCAGGTCGCAAGGCCAGAGCCTGCACCAGAGAGCGCAACTTCAGACGAATCTCGGCCAGCTCTTGCTCTGGGTTGGAGTCAGCCACAATCCCGGCACCGGCATACAAGCGGGCCCAATTCCCCCGAATTAGGGCGGAGCGGATCCCCACCACAAACTCGCCATTGCCCTGTAAGTCTACCCAGCCCAAAGGAGCAGCATAGCTGGAGCGATCAAAGGGTTCCAACCGCTCTAGCCACTGCAGCGCCGCCTGTTGGGGATACCCTCCCACCGCTGCCGTCGGGTGGAGCTGGGCCAGCAGATCGAACAGATGTACATCGGCGGGGAGCTCCGCCTCGATCAAGGTTTGCAGATGCTGGATGTTGGCTAGACGGAGCAGCCGCGGTTGCGGGGAAATGCAGGGATCCATTCCCAACCGACTCAGAGCCTCCCGGATCGAGCGCACCACCCACTGGTGTTCGCGGCGGTCTTTGGGGCTGCGGAGCAGCTCCTCGGCCAACTGGCGATCCTGGACAGGGGTGGCGCCGCGGGCGGCGGAGCCGGCTAAGGCATCGATCTGCACCCGGCCTTGCCACACGGAAAGCAAGCGCTCCGGGGTGGCCCCCAAGAAAACCTGGGGAAAGGCCCCCTCTTGGACCAGGGGGAGAGGCCTGGCCGGCAAATTCCCCCGAGCATCTGCCTCCAAGGACTTCGGCCCGCTGACGCCAGCGGCAAAGGCAAAGATGCTGCAATCGGGATGATCTGTTTCCAGGTAGGCCAGCAGGGACGGGATTGACGGCGGGACAGGCAAGTGCAGATCCACGGCTTCGGCCAGCACCACTTTCTCCAGGGATCCCGCCTGAATCACCTGCAGGGCTTTTTGGATGCGCGCCAAGAGGGGGGCTTCCTCCAAGTTCACTGGCACAGGAGCTTGCAATTCCCACGAGGGCAAGGGGGATCGAGAAAGGCGCTCCATTTGGGCAAAAAAGGCGGTGATCTGCCCGGCCAAAGCTGCTAGGTCACTTTCGGGAGCAATTTCCAGATTGAGCCGCGCCACCGCCAGAGATCTCCAGGAGCCTGGTACCTGCAACAGTTGCCAGCGCGGCAGAACCAGCGCCGCCCCCCCATCACTCCTGGGGCTGAAACCAAGGCGACAGAAACACAGGGGGCGTTCCTGCCGGCTGTCTGGGAATCTTCCCACTTCCGAGGGCTCCGTTCTGCCAATGCAAGCGGCATGGACGTGGGGCTGCAGCTCTTCTACAAAGCTCCGTGCCGCCCGCAAGCCCCCTTCTCCCGAGAGATCGACCTGCCGCAGGGATCCCCATCCCAACACCCGCACCCTTTCCCCGTGGGCCTTGTGGGAGAAATAACAGTAGCTCGGGAATCGGTTCGTGGGGAGAGAACCCAGCTTCTGGGCCAGCACCGCCAGCGGATCCAGCTCTGGGATGGGCTGGGACAAGCTGAGGATTTGGGGCACGCCCCGCGCCCGCGCCATCTGTTGGCAGGCGGCTAGGAAGGGATCCCAGTGGCGCCGATTCCCCGTCTCGCCTGTCCAAGCAGAAGTGCGCATCGGCGGCCATGCTCTCGGCCACTCCAGGCACTCAAGCGTACCGTGGGCATTCCGAGGGGAAAGAGAAGAGGTCATGCGAAAGAGCAAAGAGAACGATCCCACCTTGGCCGAAAACAGGACACCTGTCGATGGAGACCGGCAGGAGATGACTTTAGGATAAGAGATTAGGAGAAGAGCCGGCAGCCCGGGCTTTTGGGGGCCAGATCTGAGGAGCTTCTTCACGGACTGCAAAGTTTCTTAGCATCCTGGAGAATGCTTCCTAAGGCGCTCTACCTTACAGAACAGATATAGACAGATCCGGAGACGGGCCCCAGAGCAGGCTTGCTCCCCAAGGAGAATTCGCATGCATCCAGATGTCGGCCAAGTGCAGCCACCAGCAGAGGTCGCATGGAGTGACCCCTCCCGCCGGCAATTGTGGATGGCTGCCCTCAAGCCCCCCATGTACAGTGTGGCGATCATGCCCATCTGGGTGGGATCCGCCATTGCCTACGCCCAGTCAGGGGTACTGGATTTGGGGGTTTTGGGGGTGTTTTGGGGAGCTGCCATCTGCATCTTGGCCTGGGTCAACCTCAGCAACGACGTGTTCGATGCCCAGACAGGGGTGGACAAAAACAAACTCCACTCCCTGGTTAACCTGACGGGCAAGCCGGGGCAGGTGTTTTGGGTGGGGAATGCCTTTTTGGCCCTGGGTCTGCTGGGGATCCTGTGGCTGAGCTGGCGGCAATGGGATCCGACGGTGCTGCTGTTGGTGCTGCTGGCCTGTGGGCTGGGCTATGCCTACCAAGGGCCGCCCCTGCGCCTGGGCTACCAGGGCCTGGGGGAGATCCTCTGCTTTTTCAGCTTTGGGCCGCTGGCGGTCTCGGCTGCCCACTACAGCCAAAGCCAGACCTGGTCGCTGCCGGGGTTGGCAGCCTCACTGGTGGTGGGAATGGCGACCAGCTTGATTTTGTTTTGTTCCCATTTCCATCAAGTGCAGGATGACCTAGCCTGCGGCAAGCGCTCGCCGGTGGCCCGCCTGGGGACTTTGCGCTCGGCCCGCCTCATCCCCTGGCTCTGCGGCAGCCTTTTTGGCCTGATGCTGCTGTTTGTGGGGCTGGGGATCTTTCCAGCTTGGACCCTGCTGAGTTTGGCGGGGATCCCGTTTGCGGTGCGGCTCTCCCGCCTGCTGGGGGCTTACCATGACCAGCCGCAGCGGATTAGCCATTCCAAGTTCATTGCCGTCGGCCTCCACTTTTGGCTGGGGCTGTTTCTGGGGTTGGGGTTCATCCTCAGCCGCTATGGCTGAAGGCTGAAAAGTCGGCTTAAGGCTAGGTGTGCGCGGGATCCCTCCGGTGCAGCCGGCAAAATGGGATAAGCTACAGCCTAGAGTGCTAGCTCAGAGCGTTGGCTCCAAGGGGAGTGGTCAGTTCGGGTCGAGGTGAGGCGGCAGCAAGAATAGGATGGGGCGATTCTTCAATTCCAACCTGGGAGTGGCGCTGTTGGGGAGCAGCATCTTGGCTGCTTTGGTGGGCTGGGCCTTGTCGATCGACATCGAAGAAGTGAAGGTGGAGTCTCCTCCCCCCGACCAGCCCCTCTCGGTCAGCCGCAGGGTAGATATCTTGGGTCGTCGGGGAGGCCATCAGCGGTGGCGACTGATCGCCGAGCAGGTGGATCTGGCAGCCGGGCAACAAGTATTTGAGCAGGGGGCGCACGGCTACTTCTACGGAGAAAGCGCCGACCGACAGGAAGGGGTGCCGGATCCCTTTTTTGATAGCAGCGAGCAGATGACTTGGCGGGCCAAGCGAGCCCGCTACAATGCCACCGCCGACGAGCTGTATTTGGATGGCGAGGTGGAGGTGAGGAGCGACGATGGCAGCTTGCTCTTGACCAGCGCCCTGAGAGTCACCCCCGAAGAACGCATCGAGGTGCCCGCGGAGTTCACCCTCAAAGGCCGGGAAATGGTGTTGCAGGGCCGCTCTGGCTCGTTTAACTTTCAATTTGCCCTTCTCAGCGCTCAGCAGGGCAAGCTGATAGTGTTGCCCCCAAACGGCTCGGCACCCACCTCCACCACCATCACCGCCGACCAGATCACCTACGACCGCACCCAACAAGTGGCTCAGGGGAAAGGGAACCTGCGCATTCGCGAACGTGGCATCGAAATTCGCGCTCCCCAGGGCACCTACCTGCGCCAGCAGGCCCAAAGCATTCTCTCCGGCGGTGTGGTGTTGCAAGAGGTGGCCGGCGACAGCAGCCGGGATCCCTTATTGGCCGATCTGCGCTTGGCCCAGGCCTCTCCCGGCCCGGAGGCGACCCCAGACCAACAGGATCAAGAAGTCACCATCATTGCCGACCGCCTCACGTACGACCGCAACACACAAATTGCCCAAGGGGAAGGCAACCTGGAGATCCGCCAGGGGGAAACCATCATCCAGGCGGCCCAGGGCACCTACCGCCGCCGCGAATCCCAAAGTCTGTTGACGGGAGGAGTTACCCTGGAAGAACCCGGACGGGTGCTCACCTCCGCCCGCCTGGAGGGCAACCACCGCGACAAGATCTTCTTCTTTGAAGAGAACGTCCTTTACCGGCAGATGGCTGCCTCTACCCCCACGCCCGGCGGGGGATCCCTGACAGAGGAGCTGCGCCAAGCCGAAACCGAGGTGCGGGCTGCCCGCCTGGTTTACAACTCCCGCACCGGCACTTCCGAGTTTAGCGATGCCGTCGAGTTCATCCAGCGGGGGCGCAGGGCCAAGGCCAACCAGGCCACCATCACCCCTGAGAAAGTGGAGCTGCGGGGAGAGGTGGTGATCGAGCAGATCGAGGGGGAGTGGCTGGCGCGGCGCTTGCAAAACTCAGAGACCCAGGCGGATGTGGATCAGCCGACGGTGATCTACGCCGACCGGGTGGAGATCGACCAAGCCAGCGGCGATGCCCGCTTCTTCGGCAATGTGGTTATTGTGCAGGCCAACCGCGCCATCGAAGGGGATCGCGCCGATTACTTTGACCGAGAACAAATTTTCAAAATCAGCGCCGAACAGGCTCCTGTGGTGCTCTGCGATCGGGGAGAGGTCGGCCGCCTTCCCGGGGAGAGCACCCAAGCTCTGCCGGGCCGCAACGCGCTGGATCAGATGTGCCGGGGCGCCAATCGCCTCAGTGGCAAGCTGGTTACCCTGAACATAAAACAAGATGAATACACCGTCGAAGGGGACGGGCAACAGCAGGGCATGTTTCAGTTTCGCATCACCGACGCCCTCTGATGGGATCCCCCCTCGGGGAGCCATCTGTGGTTTTTGATCGTCCAGGTTTGGCTGAGGTTGTGATCCGAGGTGATGTCATGACGGCTCCACTCGCCGAGGGCAAACTGCGCAGAACCCCTGCTCAAGCGGGCAGCTTTTGGGGATCCCTGAAATTGGGGGCTGCCTTTTTGGAGTTTTATCTCTTCAAAGAGATGATTCGCCCCTTCTTTCTGGGAGTGGCCGGGGGGACGGTGCTGATGCTGGGCAACCAGCTCTTTATCTACGCCGATCTGCTGGTGAAAAAGGGCGCTCCTCCGCTAACCATTTTGCACATTCTCCTCCTCAATTTGCCCGCCATTTTGGTGGTCACCTTTCCCATTGCCGGCCTCTTTGCCACCTTGCTCACCCTGGGCAAAATGGGAGCCGATAGCGAGATCATCGCCCTGCGCGCTGCCGGGATCCCCTATCGCAAAGTGTTTATCCCCGTGCTCTGTATTGGCCTGCTGATCAGCGGCTTGGCGCTGTTGACCAATGAAGTCATTGTGCCGGAAACCAACCAAAAGGTGAAAACCCTGAATAAAAACCTCATCTTGGCTCAGGATGCCCTTTTGTTTAATCCAGAAGAGATCGTGCGGGTGGATGATGATCTCTGGTTTCATGTCGGATCGATTGACCCGAAGACCGGCTTGATGCAGGATTTGTTGATCCTGGATCGCAAAGCTGAGACCGGCCACCTGCGCTATCCGCAGGTGATCTCCGCTCAAACCGCGCAGCAGGTGGGCCAATCGTGGCAACTGCGAGATGTGGTGATCCGCCGTTATGACGAGCAGGGGCGCACCTACTATGAAGGCCAGGTGGAAGAAATGCAGCTCAACATCGTCAACAAACTGGTGGGCCTGGTGTACGCGGAAAAAGTGCCCCAAGAGCAACGGGCGGGGGAGCTGTGGGAGCAGTGCCAGCGATATCGAGCGGAGCAACGTCCTTCTGCCGATGTGGCTCGCTGCCTGACGGAATACCACCTCAAGTTCGCCATTCCTTTGGCCAGCTTTTTCGCCATCTTGGTGGCTGCCCCCTTGGGCCTGCAAACGGTGCGGCAAACGGGGCGCTACGGCGGCGTGGCGCTAGCGATTGTTCTGGTGTTTATTTACTATGTACTGATGAGCCTGGGACGAGCGATGGGTCGAGTTGAGCACATCGATCCCTGGCTGGCTGCCTGGTTGCCGAATATGATTTTCGGTGGGGTGGGCTTCTCTTTACTGTGGCGGTTTTTACGGTGAAATCCTGCAACTTCCCCCCTGACTTCAGCCCTTGGGCAAAGTGGTTGGCTCTTTGCTGGGGCGGCTCCCTGTGGTTGGGGACGGGGGAGGCCGTCTTCGCCCAGTTGGACCCCCTGCCCACTGTTGGCGTCGGCGGGACGGAGTTCTCTCTGGAGGGCTACCAGCGCTTTCGGTCAGCGCAAACACTTGCTCAGCGCCTGCAACCGGCCCGCCGGGCTTCCAGCCCAGAACCGATGGCTGCCGCCGATGAGGAGCCCATCACCTTGGCCGAGGCGCAATCTTCTCTGCCTGCTACAGCCTTGACTGCGGCAACCCCACCCCCTACGGCCCCGGTTTCAGACTTTGGATCCCCTCCCCTTGCCAACTCTCCTGAAAAGCCCCTCACGCCAGAAGAACTGAACCGACAGCGGCTACAACGGCTGTTGGCCGAAGGGGCAGCAGCCCATGCTCGGCGACAGGCGCAGCAAGCCCAAGCAACACCGGCTCCCCAGCCCGCTTCACCGGCGACGCCCACTGCGGCAGTTCCCACCCTGGACTCCCTTCGGCTTTCCCAGCCCATGACTTCTCAGGCTGAAGCCCTGCAGGTGGAAGAGCAACCCTGGCTGCGCCCCACCAAGGACTCCGTCCCGCTAACGCGATCGGAATCCAATGGCGAAAACCGGGCTACGGCCCAACTGCAAGGTGGAGCCGGTTCAGAGGCAAGGTTAAATCGGATCCCAGCTTCCCCCAAGACCATTCCTCCCCTGATCTCCCAAGCCGGTGGGAGCTTGGATTTGGGCGGTGTTGTGTTGGCAGATGCCGCCCCTGCGTCGGGGCTGACGGGATCCCCCATGGCCACTCAAAGGGGCAGGGAAGCCTTTGTCCCCACTGCGGGCTCACCCCTGGCTCCTCAACTGCTGGAGCAGTTCCCCCTTTTGCGGGATCTGGGCACCGGGGCAGATGCCGTCTCGGCGACAGGGAACGTTAGCCAGGGATCCCAGATTCGCCAGCAACTCTCGGCCACCGCGCAGCGGCAAATCCCCCTCGACCCGGATCAAATCAACGTCAGCGGGGATGTCCTCAGCTACATCGCCGAACAAGACCTGGGCATTGCCGAGGGGAACGCCTTGATCCAACTGGCTGACGGCACCCGCATCACCGGCGACCGGCTGCTGTTTTATCGGCGGGAGCGACGCCTGCGCAGCGAGGGCCCTTTTCGCATGGAGCAGCCCCCTGGCCCCCAAGGGCGCGGGATCCGGCAAATCGAAGGGCGAAATTTGGATCTGGATATCCCCGGTCGCACCGCCCAATTTGAGAGCTCGCTGGTCATTCTGCCGGGGGAGGAGCCGGGCACCAAGGTTTTTGTGCGCAGCCAAGAGACCACCGCCATTTTGGGGGATCAGATCTTTTTCGAGAAAGCCACCGTCACCACCTCGCCAGAGCCGCCCATCACCCACTACGTGCAAGGGGATCGGGTGGAGGTGTTTCCCGATGACCGGGTGATCGTCTACGACGCCCGCGTGTTTGCCGGCGGCGAGCTGACAGAAGCAGGGGATCTGCGGGCGGGCCTGCAGATTGCCTATTTCCCCCTGTTCATCTACAGCCTGCGGGATCACCAGTGGGTGCTGCCGGGGCGCAGCGAGACAGAGGGGGTGTTTGTCAAATCCAGTTGGGCCTACCGCTTCGACGAATACAACTTCGGCGGCCTGCGGCTGGATGCCATCCAGAAAAAAGGGGTGGGCATTGGTTTCTTGCATGACTACATCCTGCCCATCCCGGACAGCGTCAACTACGGGCGAGCCCAGTTTTACTTGGTTACCGAAGCCGACCAACAGCGCTTCTCCAGCCGTTTCCGCATCGACCACAACTTCGACTTTTACGCTGCCAACCTCTTTGGGCAGGAAGGCCAACTGCGGGGGCAGCTCAACCTCAACCTGGACAACACCTACCGTCCTGCCGGCGGACGCAACGACAACGCCGATCTCCGCCTCAACGCCACCTTTCAGGGGGATCTCTCCACCACCACCCTCAACATCAGCCGCACCGGATCCCAGGAGCGGGGCATCTACAGCTTCCCCCTCACCCTCAGCCACACTCAGCGGTACGGGGGCGTGCACTGGCTGCAATCGGATCTCCGCTTGGACTACAACCAGCGGGTGAGCGTCAAAGATGGCCCCGACTTTGCCGATGCGCGGTTGACGCTGGGCACTCAACTGACCCCACCCGGCTGGGGAGGTACCTATCGCCTGGCCTACCGCGCCTACAGCAGTTCCAATGGCGACAACGAGCCGCGTCGCAACTTCGAGCTGGCCTTTAACCCCGACCTCGTTCGCATCACGCCCGATATTGCTCTCAGCAGCGCCCTCACCCTGACTCAAGAGCAACAGCCGGATCAGGAGGTGGGGGCGGGCCTCCACTTTTTCAATCGCTACGAGCTGCGCTCCAGCCTTCAGTTCAACGATATTCAACCGGCTCCCTGGATCACCTTCATGCCGGGTTCTATCGATTACACCCAAGTTCTCTACTCCACTCCCGACCAGGAGTCTACTGTCAGCCTCAACCCTCGCCTCAGCCTCAGACCTGCCGACTGGAATACCATCGACCTGCGCTACAGCCGCACCTTCTACGGCAACAATTCTGTGCCCTTCCAAACCCTCTCCACCAGCCCTAAAGATGTGGATCGCATCAATGCCAACATCAGCTTCTTTACGCCCCGCGATCCCCTACCCGATGTGCCCCCAGGCTACATTGCCTTTGAAGATGACCTGCCCGGCGAGCTGCCGATAGCCCTGACCTTCCCCGACGATACCCCGGAGGATTTGGCAGCGATTGCCTCCCGCAACTTGCAGGAGCTGCAGGCAGAGGTGAGAAACTTGGTGCGCCTGGACACCAGCTTTGGCTACGACTTCGTTGCCCAGAAGTGGGACACCCTCAACGCCAACTTCACCTGGAACACCGCTCCCGATCTGTTCAACATTCAGTTGCAGACGGCCTACGACCTCAACGAAGGGCAGTTGCAACCGATCCGTCTGGAATATCGGGGGCGCAGCAGCACCACGTTTAACCGGGATCAACGCTCCGGCCTGGATGTGTATGAGCCGGGGATCAGCTATGCGCTGCAGGCGGTTTACGATCCCCGGTTGGGCCAGATCTCTACCTATGGCCTGGAGCTGGATGCCACTCTCGGCACGCAGTGGCAAAACCACTGGCGGCTGCGCCTGGGCCTGACGGAAGCAGGGATCCGCCGGGTGGAAGTTCGCCGTGACCTGCGGGATTTTGAGCTGCGCTTTGCCTACGATCCGGTGGCAGAGTCACTGCGCTTGGAAGGGATCCTGGTGGCTTTCCCCAGTCGCCCGGTGGGCCTCACCCAAGAGCGGGGAGATTTTCAACTGACCTCTCCCATCACCTCCCCTATCGGCACCTTTCTGCTCCGCGACGCCGAAGCGACCGGCTGGGATGGCCTCAGGCCCTGATCCCCGCTTCTCCAGGAACCGCCGCCGGCAGGATCCCTGCCAACAGTTGCGGCGGGTTAGGTGATGACGTCTGGCTGCTGCCGACCGGTGCGGGCGCGAATCTGGGCAAGGTGATCGGCCAGTTGAATCTGTTCGGCCAAGGCCGCTTGGGGCTCCAGGCCATGTCGGGCCGGATCCAGCTCCAATCGCTCCAGGTACACCCGCAGGGTGGCTCCGTGGGTGCCGGTTCCCGAAAGCCGGTAGATGATGCGGGAGCCATTTTCAAAGCCGATGCGGATCCCTTGGTGGCTGGTGGTGCTGCCGTCTACGGGATCGGTGTAGCTGAAGTCATCGGCATAAGCCACTGTGTGGGATCCCAAGCGCTGGCCCACCCACCCAGGCAGGGAGCGTTGCAAGTCTGCCATCAGCGCCTCGGCCACCTCCACCGGCAGTCCCTCGTAGTCGTGACGGGAGTAGACGTTGCGCCCATAGGTGCGCCAGTGCTCTTCCACGATCTGCCGCACCGGCTGCCGTCGAACGGCCAAAATGTTCAGCCAAAACAGGACGGCCCAGAGCCCGTCTTTTTCCCGGATGTGGTGAGATCCGGTGCCGAAGCTCTCTTCCCCGCAGAGGGTGACCTTGCCGGCATCCAGCAGGTTGCCGAAGAATTTCCAGCCGGTGGGGGTCTCGTAGCAAGGGATCCCCAGCTTGGCCGCCACCCGATCCGCCGCCTGGCTGGTGGGCATGGAGCGGGCAATTCCCGCCAGACCTTCTCGGTAGCCGGGTACCAGGTGGGCATTGGCAGCCAAGACTGCCAAGCTGTCGCTGGGGGTCACGTAAAATTGGCGGCCCAGGATCAGATTGCGATCCCCATCCCCATCGGAAGCGGCCCCAAAGTCCGGCCCATCTTCCCGAAACAACAGTTCCACCAATGAGCGGGCATGCACCAGGTTGGGATCCGGGTGTCCGCCGCCAAAATCCGGCAGGGGCTGCCCGTTGAGCACACTGCCCTCTGGTGCTCCCAGGGATCCCTGGAAAATGGCGTGGGCATAGGGGCCGGTGACGGCGTGCATGGCGTCGAAGGCAATGCGGATCCCAGAGGCCAGGTAGTCGCGGATGGCCTCGAAATCGAACAGACGCTGCATCAGGCTCAAATAATCGGCCACCGGGTCGATGACGGACACCGTGAGGGACCCCAGCCGTTGCTCGCCCAAGCGATCCAGATCGACATCGGGAGCTTCCAGGATGCGGTACTCCCGGATCTGCTGGGTGCGGGCGTAAATGGCCTCAGTCACCTTCTCCGGGGCAGGGCCACCGTTGCCGATGTTGTACTTGATGCCGAAATCCCCCTGGGGGCCGCCGGGGTTGTGGCTGGCAGAGAAGATGATCCCCCCGTAGGCGCCGTACTTGCGGATGAGACAGGAAACCGCCGGCGTGGAGAGGATCCCTCCCTGCCCCACCAACACCCGCCCAATGCCGTTGGCCGCCGCCATCTTGAGCAGGATCTGAATGGCCTCGCGGTTGTAGTAGCGGCCATCTCCCCCCACCACCAGGGTTTGGCCGGCGGATCCCTCTAGGACATCAAAAATGGATTGGACGAAGTTTTCCAGGTAGTGGGGCTGCTGAAACACCGATACCGGCTTGCGCAGGCCAGAGGTGCCGGGTCTCTGGCCAGGGAAGGGCGTCGTGGGAACGATGCGCAGGCTCATAGGCTGCCGGAAAAGCTGCTTGCTCCTCTACTATCTCATCGTTGGGCCTCTCGTTTGGGCTGAGCAGAGTTCTTTCCCCTCCACCCATTTGTGGATGGGTTGAATGGATGCATCGATCTCCGCTGGTAGCCCTCCATCTTCAATCCCCTGGCTTAACCACCCACTCCACCGGGGTTTTGCTGGGATCCGGCAATTTCAACGAGAACAGCCCCGCCGCCAAGATCAAGAGGGTGGAAAACCAAAGACAGCCCTCCAATCCGTAGAACTGGAAGAGGATCCCAGAAGTTACCGTCCCCAACAGCCGCCCGCCGGAATTAGCCATGTAATAAAAGCCCACATTGAGGGCTACGTCGTCGTCTTCCGTGTAGGCCAGCACCAGGTAGGAATGCACTGCCGAATTGAAGGCAAAGACGATCCCGAACAGGATCAAGCCGCCGGTGATCACCAGCTCCGGTGCCAGCCCGGCCATGAAGGCTGTGGCAATGATCGCCGGCACCGCCGTCAGCACGAAGGTCCAAATCTGGATGGTGCGGGCCTTGGGAGCACGGCCAGGGCGACCCCCACCCAGCAGTTGCGGCGCTACAAACTGAATGAACCCATAGCCGATCACCCAGATGGCCATGTAACTGCCCACCTGCATAAAAGTCCAGCCCAGCTCGTCGTAGAGAAACACCGGCAGGGCCACCACAAACCACACATCCCGCGACCCAAACAGGAAAAAGCGAGCTGCCGAGAGGATGTTGATCTCTCTGCTCTTGGAAAACAGCCGCTTGAAGGGGATCTTGGCCTTGATTTTGCCCATGTCTGCAGGCAGCAGCGCCCCCGAACAGAAGATCAAAGCCAACGCCCCCGCCTGGACAAAGTTGGCCATGCGGAAGCCCATGGGATCCCCGTAGATTTCGGTGAAGATCTGCAGCAGGGCCGCTCCCACAAAGAACCCCACCCCCTTGAGGGCGTTTTTGGATCCCGTGAGCATAGCCACCCAACGAAACAGGCGGGATTCCGCTTCTTTGGGCACCACCAGGCGGATGGCGCTTTTGGAGCTCATCTTGGTGAGGTCTTTGGCGATCCCGGCCAGAGCTTGGGCCGTCATCACGTAGGCCACCTGGCCCCAGACCGGCCACTGCATGTTCAACACGCCCAGCATCACCAATCCCAAGATCTGGATGGCAATGCCGCCATACAGGGTCAGCCGCAGGCCAAACAGGGATCCAATCCACCCGCCCAGGAAGTTGGTAATCACCCCGAAGATCTCGTAGAAGAGAAACAGCATGGCAATTTGGATCGGGGTAAAGCCCAACTTGTGGAAGTGCAGCAGCACCAACATGCGGATGGCGCCATCGGTGATGGTGAACCCCCAATAGGCCGCTGTAACCAGGGCGTAGTTGCGAACCGCAGAGGCTTGAGCCGTCGAAACAGAAGTCATGGGCAGGTCTCCAAAGGGGATCTATAGACTGCGGGCCACTTTGCGGGCCAGTTCCGCCATGCGGTTGGCGTAGCCCCATTCGTTGTCGTACCAGGCCAGGATCTTCACCTGGGCGCCATCCACCACCATCGTCGAGGGCGCATCCACAATGCTGGAACGGGGATCCCCTTTGAAATCCACCGAGACCAAGGGCAGCTCCTCATAGCCAAGGATGCCTTTGAGTGGGCCCTCGGCTGCCGTTTTTAAAAGGTGATTAACCTCCTCCACAGTGGTGGGCCGCCTGACCTCAAACACGGCATCGGTTAGGGAAGCGTTCAAGAGAGGAACACGCACCGCAATGCCGTTCAACTTGCCGTTGAGTTCGGGGTAAATCAGCCCAATGGCCGTGGCCGAGCCGGTGGTGGTGGGCACCAAAGACAGCAGAGCGGAGCGGGCCCGCCGCAGGTCTTTGTGGGGGGCATCCACCATGGTTTGGGTATTGGTGACGTCATGGATGGTGGTGATCACCCCGTGAACAATGCCGATTCCCTCGTGGATGACCTTCACCAAAGGAGCCAGGCAGTTGGTGGTGCAGGAAGCCGCCGTCAGCAAATGGTGCCGGGCCGGGTCGTACAGGTGATCGTTGACACCCATAACAATGTTGAGGGCCTCTTCGTCCTTGACAGGGGCAGCCACAATCACCTTGCGCACCCCCGCTTTGAAGTAGGCATCCAGCTCTGCTGCCTTGACAAACTTGCCCGAGCATTCCAGCACTAGCTCGATCCCCAACTCTGCCCAGGGCACTTCACCAGGAGACTTGTGTTCGCTAAAGGTGAGGGTTTTGTCCTGAATGCGCAGCCGGTTATCGGATCCCTCAATGTCGATAGCCCAGCGGCCCTGCACCGAGTCAAACTTCAACAGGTGGGCCGCCGTCGCAGCTCCCCCTTTGATCTCGTTGATGTGGGCGAATTCCAGCTCTTTCCAGCCCCAAGCAGCCCGCAGCACCAGCCGTCCGATGCGGCCAAAACCGTTGATGCCCACCCGCACTGCCATAGCATTGACCCTAGACTTGTCCAGAAGGGATCCCGCTCTCTCAGGGCAAATCCCGCCTCGACTTTATCAGAACGCCCTAGTCGTTTCAAGACAAGTTGATGGGTAGGGTCAGGAGAGACTGGCCGATGGGGGTCGGTTCACGGTTGGCCTTGGGAAATGTTGCCGAATGTCCTGAAATCCAAAAGGGATCCGCTGAGGCAGCCCCAATCGACAACAGGGCCTATCCTGTAGCCGATTTGCAGTCCAGATCCACACCTCTGGGCAACAATTCGCCCAACCCGGCAACCGGTGGCGTGACATACTCCCATCGCTGACCCTACGGGTAAAGCGTGGGCTTCTCGCTTCATCGGGGAGCCTACGCAAGAACCCTCCACGAGCAGACACGGAATGCCCTACCGCGTAGTTGCACCAGATTCCGGCAAAAGCCGTTTTGTGCAAGTACTCCCATCATACACCATGTGGGGGTATCTGTATCTCGACACTGACTCTACGAGTACAGTGCGGGGCTTAGCTACCCCCACACCCCGACAAGCTAAGCTGGGAAAAGTTGTGCTTTTCTGGATGTGCCCCCGCCGCCTCAGCCTTCTGTGCAGGATGACTTTCCTCCCTTGCCTCCCCCCCCTTCCCGTTCTCCGGCCTTGAGGGTGGTGGAAACGGCTTTTTTGGCCAGTACCGCGGCCTTGATCTGGATCCTGAGCTACACGCCGCTGGCCCCCTTTATACGTCTGTTTTTCCCCATTCCGGTGGCGCTGGCGGTGATGCGCTGGGATCCCCGCACAGGGGCAATGGCCCTGGCAGTCTCCGGCCTGTTGCTGACGGTGCTGATAGGGCCCACGCGCAGCATTCTCTATGTCATTCCCTATGGTCTGCTGGGCTATTGGTGTGCCCGCCTGTGGCAGCAGCGTCTTTCCTGGTACGTCTCGGTGGTGAGCGGGGCTGTGCTCAGCGCCCTGGGCTTGATCTTTCAGTTGGTGCTTTCCTCCCTACTGGTGGGGGAAAACCTCTGGATCTACGTAACCATTCAACTTACCGGCCTAACCAACTGGCTCCTGGATGTGTCCCTCAGCCGATGGGGCGTCTACTGGGTGGCAGAACCCTGGATGGTTCAGGTGGTGGTGGTGGGATTTATTGCCTTCAATTCCCTCATCTACGTATTCACAGTGCATTTGGTGGCCGCCCTGGTGATGGAGCACTTTCGTTGCCCGCTGCCACCCCCGCCGAAGTGGGTGCAATTTCTGCTGGATTAGCAGCCCCTGTGAGTTGTACAAGAGCAGAGCAAGCTGCTCTACAAATGAGTTCTTGACAAATCTTGACAAATGAGTTCTTGGCAAAAGTCCCACCCTATTGCCATGCAACGCTACAGGAATGCAAGAACTGGAAGGTTCTCTGCTAGGATCGCGGTAGCGGGACGGAGTCCTTTCGCGTTAGCGGGACGGAGTCTCGTTGGGATCCTGGTGGCAACAAGATATCAAGATTTAAGACTGCGATTATGGCTTCCCGCAAGAATCAACTGGCTATTGACAATGACGAGCTGATGCGTCGGGTAGAGGCTCTGATCAACGCTTCCAAAAATCGCTATCGCATCACGGTACAGGTGGCCAACCGCGCCAAGCGCCGCCGCTACGAGGATCCGGATGATATAGAAGATGGCTGGATGAAGCCAATCCGCCGCGCTGTCATCGAAATGTCGGATGAACTGACTGAGCCGGAAATCATCGGCGATGAGTAGTCACTAGACTTGCGGCCTGCTGGCGCGACCGCCCTGTTGAAACTGCTAGCCGGCTGAGCGGCTAAGGGTAGAAGCTTTCGGCAGCCGCCTATTTTGTCAATTTGTCAAGTCGTTTGCAACGGGATCCCTTTCCCGCAGGCGAGCCTCGAGCCGCGATTCCATCAGGTGCAGCAAGCGGTGGGTCTCCTCTGGGCTGAGACCCTGGATGCGCATCTCCAAGGGGCTGTGGAACCAGAGGGTCTGCTGCGGGAAAGGAATCTGGATCCCTGCTTGATCGAAGGCGTGCTTGAGGCGACGGCGGTATTCCCGCGCCACCCTCCACTGCTGCAGGGGCTGCACCTTGATCCAAATGCGCAACGTGATCCCCCGCTCCCCCAGATCATCGACACCGTGCATTTCGGGGGGCTCGAGGATTTTTTCCCGCCAAGCTGGCTCCCGGTACATCTGCAGAGCCACCTGCTCGGTGATGCGTATTGCCTGTTCCAGATCGTTTTCATAGGCGATCACAATCCCCAGATCCACCCGTGACCAGCCGTTGGAGAGGTTCTCCACCACCCGGATGGCACTGTTGGGAATGGAGATCAAGCTGCCTTCGGTGTTGCGCAACTGGGTTAGCTAAACCGCCGGGAAGCCCCGCACTCTCTGCAACAGCAGGAGGGTCGGGATGAAAGGTGGATGTATCCTGTGCTATAATCAATATGGTTATACAAAACGGCTTTGCCGGAATCTGGTACAGCTACGCGGTGGGACATCCCGTGTCTGCTCGCAGAGGGTTCTTGCAGTAGCTCCCCGATGAAGCGAGAAGCCCATGCTGTACCTGTAGGGTCAGTGATGGGAGTATGTCACCCGCAGATCCATGTGTTCCACGAGGCCGCCCCGCCCGTCCACCACGATCACATCCCCTTCGGCAAATTGATCTTCGATCAAAATCAACAGCCCATTGATCACGTCCTTAATCAGATCCTGAGCAGCCAAGGAAATCCCCAGCCCAATAAAGCCCAGGCTGGCCACTAAGGGGCCAATATTGACCCCCACCGAGGCCAGGCCAGCCAGGGATCCAAGCAAAACCAGGGTAGTGGCTGCAGCTCCTTTAGCTAAACCGCCGGGAAGCCCCGCACTCTCTGCAACAGCAGGAGGGTCGGGATGAAAGGCGTATATATCCTGTGCCATAATCAACATGGCTGTACAAAACGGCGTTGCCGGAATCTGGTACAGCTACGCGGTGGGACATCCCGTGTCTGCGCGTGGAGGGTTCTTGCAGTAGCTCCCCGTTCGCGTCAGCGGTGCATAGCACTTTGAAGCGCGAAGCCCACGCTGTACCTGTAGGGTTAGTGATGGGAGTATGTCACAGACGCTGGCAAAGGTGCTGAGGCGTTTGCTGAGGCGATAGGTGGGGGCATTTTGCTCTTGGCGCAGGGCAGCAAAGAGGTTATCCAGTACCAGTCCACTCAGCCAAACACTGCCATAGGTGGCCAGGCCCACCCCTGTCAACCGCAACAGAGGGCCGCGCAGCGAAACCAGGAAAAACGTTTGCAGGGGTCGCGTTTGTGGGAAAAGGCCCAAGCTCACCCCGACTCCGCCCACCCACAGGCTAATTTGCACCAGGCGCAGCAGGCGAATTTGCAGCTCCAAGTAGGATTCCTGCCGTTTGCGTCCGGCCTGTTGTTCGACCAAGACGGGATCCACGCCCGGCTGCTCTTCCCCCGCTAGGCGCTCCTGAATCTCTGCTTGGATGGCCTGGTATTCCGTCTGCAGGGCATCGCGTTTTTGCTGCAGCCGTCGCCGTTTTCGCTGGCAGAGCTGGCTCAGGCTCCCTACCACAGCCAAGATGCCGAGGGCAATCACCGCTTGGCGGCGCAAAAATTGAGGCTGCCGTTCCCGTTGCGAGGTGCGCAGCGCTTCCTCGACAATGCCGGCTACTTGCTCAGCCCAGTCCATGGGTTGGGCGCCCTGGAATTGAGCATCGAGGGAGGTGATGGTTAGCAAATGTCGCCCATTCACCCGGATAACAGGCTGGTTGGTCTGGCCGTCCAGGGTGACTTCAACCTGCAGCGCCTCTGGATCGAATCCGGCGCTGGCCAACTGGTGCAGGGTTTGTTCAATGGAGCGCACCCGCTGCAACACCGGAGGCAGGCTGCCGGGATCCCCCTGGGGAGCAGTAACCACAAACAAATGCCGCCCATCCAGCGTCACGGCCTCCGCCTGGACAGAGGAGGTGGGGAGGCTAAGCGCTTGCCGCAGCTCTTCTAGGGCATCCAAACGGTTGAGCAAAGGCAGGTTGGAGGTGGTGCCGTTGTTTTCGGCAGCTTCCTGCCCCCATGCGGGCCCGCCTATGGGGGATAGGGCAAAAGATGCACCGAAAAGGAGAGGCCACAACAGGGATCCCGTTTTCCCCGGCTTCGGCTTGTCTACCGATCGCAGTTTGTGCAGCATGAGCCGTTTGCGTCAGCGGTGCAGAACACTTTAACGCCTCACTCCAGAAAGAAGAAAGCAATCCCGAGGATGGCATAGGTGGCCAAGAGCAGTAGCCCTTCCAGCCAGTTGGAGCGCCCATCGCTGCTGACGGAATTGATCAGCAGCACCGAGACTGCAATGGCCACCAACTCCACCATGCCGAAGTTGAAGTTCATGGGCTGATGCAGCACATCCCCGGCCAGCACCAGCAGAGGTGCCACAAACAGGGCAATTTGCATCGTCGAGCCCAGCGCCACCGAGAAGGAGAGATCCATCTTGTCTTTCATGGCCACCGTGATCGCCGTCGCATGCTCTGCCGCGTTGCCGATGATCGGCAACAAAATCACCCCCATAAACAGCGGCGTCATGTGAAAGTGTTCCAGCGTGTCCTCTAGGGTGCTCACCAACAGTTCCGACTCCAGCGCCACCAACACCGTCAACCCCAAGAGGGCCAGCACCCAAAACCCCAAACCGGCTCCCTCGGGCGGAGCCGTCAACACCTGGGGAATGGATCCTTCCGCCTGCAAAACCGGATTGGGGGCCAGGCGATTGGCCGCCTCATCTTCTGCGGCTTCTGCTTCGTGAAGGGCGTAGAGGTAACTGTGGGTTTTGAGGGAAAACAGCAAAGTGAGACCGTAAACCCCAATCAGCACCAGGGCTACCGCCGTGGATAGCTCTTGGATGGAGATCTCCCCCAAGTTGGCATCGGTGTAGGTGACCACGCTGGGCAAGATCAAGGCCACCACCGCCAGGTTCATCACCGAGGCATTCATGCGGGCCACCTCGGGTCGAAAGCTCTGCTCCCGAAACTTGATCCCGCCCAAAAACATGGCCAAGCCGGCCACCAGGAGCAGGTTACTGATGATCGCGCCGGTGATGGAGGCTTTTACCACATCCACCAGCCCCGCCCGCAGTGCCACCAAGCCGATGATCAACTCCGCCGCATTGCCAAAGGTGGCGTTGATCAGCCCCCCGACTGTCGGCCCTGTCAAGGCTGCAATCTCTTCCGTGGCCTGACCCATAAACTTTGCCAAGGCCACCACCGCCAAAGCCGCACAGAGGAAGACCAGGTTGGGATCCCAGCCCCGGAAGTGCCCCACCCAAGATAGGGGAACCCCCAACAGCAGCAGGAACATTATGCTGTTCAGACCTCTCTGCCAACCTGATGCAGAGCGATCCGGGGAAATCAAAGGATTTGCATTAGCCAGGGTCATGGTTCACAAGGGGAAAATAAGGTAGCGAGGCTGTTTGGGTTTCGGGGAGCCAGATCCCCCATGGCCAGGAGTGACCATCTCCAAGAGTCTAACGGCTGCGAGGGGAGGTTGGATAGGTGCTGCTGGCTAGAGGGAGATAACCCGGTTGCGCTGCAACTGCCGGGCGATCTCGGCTCCCAATTGATCGGACAGATGCTGGGGATCGGCGATTTTCAAAAAACTGCTGCCCTCTACCTCAAAGGGAAAGGATCCCTCGATGCCGTCGCGGGGGAGTTGTACCAGCAGCAATTGTTCGGGGCGCTTCGATTGCAGGGCATAGCCCAACTCCAGACAGACCTGAGGGCTGGGTAGGGGACGCCCCCGGCCATTCACCTGCACAGGGGTTACATCGGCCACCACCAGCAGCGCGTGCTTGAGCTTGCGAATCAAGGCCGCATCGATGAGCGGGGTCTCAGCCTCAGCGGGAAGGGATCCCTGAAGCTGTAGGGGCACAACCGGCCCGTGGTTGCGATTGAGGGTCTCTACCACGGCTTGCAATGCCCGGTGCAGAGTGGCGCTGGAGTCGGGGTAATCCGATTGGCCGCAGAAGTAGATGACCGGCTCGGTCATGTTCAGGGTGGCCCGCTTATTAAAGTAGATCTCACGGCTGATCAAATCGAGGTTGGAGATGCTGTAGGCGCCGCTGCCTTCGATGTAAAACTCCACCAGCTCTCCTTCCAGGTAGCGCTGCCACCACAGGGAAGCCTTCACCTGCTCCACATCGTCGAGAAAGTCGGCCCGCATCGCCGTTTTCAAGAGGCCGGTACGGCTTAGGCGCAGGTCAGGGGCCCTCTGTTGGACTTGAGAAGCAGACAACACCGAATCCAAATACCAGGCTTTCAGGACGATGATCGCCATGGGATCCCTCTGCGCTCAGCCTTAAAGGTACGTGACATACTCCCACACTCATGCTGACGCAAAGCGCTCCGCGCCGCCAAAGCGAGAGAGTGCAGGCTTCAAGGACTCCGTCCCGCTGACAGGAAGAGTGGCCCGCGCCCTGTCCACAGGACGAGCGCCGGGAGGATGTCACTCCTCTGTCCAGAAACGCTCGGAAAGATATTTGTCAGCCCCGTCGCAAAAGATGGTCACCACCACTCCAGAGGAGAGCTGACGGGCCACCTCTAGGGCTGCCACCACATTGGCGCCGGCAGAGATGCCCACCAGCAGGCCTTCTTCCAACGCCAAGCGCTTGACCATTTTCTGGGCTGCTTCTGTGGAGATCTCAATGTGCTGGTCAGGCAGGGTGGGATCGTAAATCTCGGGTTTTAGAGCTGTGGCCATGTGCTTGAGCCCTTCCAGGCCATGGAAGGGAGAGTCGGGCTGCATGGCAATGATTTGGATATCCGGGCGATACTCTCGCAGGCGCCGCCCCACCCCCATACAGGTGCCGCTGGTGCCTAGCCCGGTAACAAAATGGGTGACCTGCCCCTGGGTTTGCTCCCAAATCTCCACCCCAGTGGTTTCGTAGTGGGCTTGCCAGTTGGCGGGGTTGCTGTACTGGTCAGGGTAGAAATAAAGCTCGGGGTTTTCCGCATAGAGGGCGCGGGCTTTCTCGATGGCCCCATCGGATCCCAGAGCGGGATCCGTCAGAACCAAGTCCACGCCATAGGCAGCCAGGATCTTCTTGCGCTCCGGGCTGGCGTTGGCGGGAAGAGCCAGCTTGACCTTGTAGCCCAAGGCGGCCCCGATCCAGGCATAGGCGATGCCGGTGTTACCGCTGGTGGCATCGAGGATGATCTTGCCGGGGGTAAGCTTGCCCTGGCGTTCGCCAGCGCGAATCATGTTGAGGGCCGGGCGATCCTTGACTGAACCCCCAGGGTTGTACCACTCTGCCTTGCCATATACCCGTACCGATTCCGGCAAATCGGCAGCAACCCGCCGCAGACGGATCAGCGGCGTCCCCCCCACCAGCTCAATAGGGCTATCCACAGCAGGGAGTAACGGGCGAGAAGAAAATGCAGTCGGATACAAGGGGGATCCCTCGCTAGACAGGCATCGGCTGGACAACCATTGCTCATCTTACCCCGGTCTTTCCGGCCTCTTGGGAGCTTTTTAGTTTCCCCCTCCTGCCCAAGTTCTGGCTAGGCTCCAAGTAGGCTCTAAGATGGGGGTAGAAAAGTGGGATTTTCCCACAGCAGGATGACGCGGAGGGGCATGGCAGAAATTGGGATTGTGACTGCCCAGCAGTTTGATCGGCGACGGGGCCAGATCCATGTCTACGACGGCGAGGGCAAAGGCAAGTCCCAGGCGGCCCTAGGGGTTGTGCTGCGTTCCATTGGCTTGGGGATCGAAAAGGCGGCCCCCAGCCGGGTGTTGCTGGTGCGGTTTCTCAAGGGGCCAGGCCGAACCTATGCTGAGGATGCGGCCATTGCGGCTCTGCAGCGAGGCTTCCCCCATCTCATCGATCAATTGCGCACCGGGCGGGGAGAGTTTTTCGGCCCAGATGAGATCACCAAGTTTGACCGTCAGGAGGCCCGCCGCGGTTGGGATGTGGCCAAAGGGGCTTTGGCGTCGGGGTTTTACTCGGTGGTGGTGCTGGATGAGCTCAACCCGGTGCTGGATCTGGGCCTGTTGCCTGTGGAGGAGGTGGTCAGTACCCTCAAGCAAAAGCCGGAGGCCATGGAGGTGATCATCACCGGGCGCGGCGCTCCCAAGGAAATTATCGACCTGGCGGATTTGCACTCGGAAATGCGCAGTGTCCGGCGGGCGACGGATCCCCGCAACGGCGAGCTTCCTTCCAGCGGCATCGAGATCTACACCGGCAACGGCAAGGGAAAATCCACCAGCGCTCTGGGGCGGGCTCTGCAGGCGATTGGACGCGGCATCAGTAAGGATCTCTCCCATCGTGTACTGATCATGCAATGGCTGAAGGGGGGAACGGGCTACACCGAGGATGCAGCCATTCGGGCCCTGCGGGAAAGCTACCCCGATTTGGTGGATCACCAGCGCTGCGGTCGGGATGCCATTGTCTGGCGGGGCAAACAACAGGAAATCGACTATGTAGAAGCGGAGCGGGGCTGGGAGTTGGCGCGGGCGGCCATCGCTTCTGGCCTGTACAAAACCATCATCCTGGATGAGCTGAACCCGACGGTGGATCTGGAGCTGCTGGACGTGGAGCCGATTGTCCAGGCTTTGCTGCGCAAGCCGCGGGACACGGAGATCATCATCACGGGGCGGTGCCATGCCCCCTTACCTTACTTTGAGCTGGCCTCTGTCCACTCGGAAATGGTGAGCCACAAGCACTATGCCGAGCAGGGGGCCGATCTGCGGCGCGGGGTGGACTATTGATGGGATCCTTCGCAGCGTTCTCAGCCAATTCTGCTCTCTCTTGGCCTCCAGACCCCAGGACTCTGGCCCAGTTGTTGCTCACCCTTTTCCAGACGGAAGTGTGGGTGGAGGGCAAGGAGCACGTTCCCGCCGGCCCGCTGGTGGTGGTGAGCAATCACCGCAGTTTTCTGGATGCGCCGGTGCTGATCGCGGGGTTGGACCGACCGATTCGCTTTGCCTGCCATTACTACCTGGCTCAGGTGCCGCTGCTGCGGGAAATCGCCCTGGCTTTGGACTGCATTCCCCTCAAGCAGGGATCCCGACAGCAAATCCATTTTTTTCGCCAGGCGCAGGCCAGTTTGGCAGCGGGGGTGGGTGTGGGGATCTTCCCAGAAGGGGCGGAGCAGATCACCCGTGAGACCTCGCCTGGGGAGGTGGGGCGGTTTCAGCCGGGTTTTGCCCACCTGGCGCTGGCGGCAGCGGTGGATCCCTTGCCGATTCTGCCGGTGGCGGTGTGGGCGCAGGAAGAATGGCGGGGAGTAGATATTCCTATGGCTTTTTTCCGCTGGTTTGACCCCACTGAACCCCGATTTCAACAGGAAGGGGGACATCCGGTGGTGTTGTATCGGCGGGTGGTGCTCAGGGTGGGATCCCCCCTTTGGGTGGGCAGGAAGCAGCGCCAGGGATCCCGACGCGAGCGAATGCAGGTCATTCAAGAGCTAACTGCAGCGGCCCGAGAACAGGTGCGATTGGGATTGGCAGAGAGATGAGAAAGTTGAGTGGCGAGCCGGTAGCATCTGCCTCTAGCTTGGTCAGCCCGGCAACGGGAGCGGTCGGTCAGGAGCGGCCCCTGCTGCTGTATTTGCCCGGTATGGATGGCACAGGTACGTTGTTTTACCGGCAGGCGCAGGCTCTGCAGCGGGAGTTTCGCATTCGCCCCCTGAGTTTGAACCACCCGGAAGCGGGGGATAGCTGGGAAACCCTGGCCGATTGGGTGGGATCCCAGCTAGAAGCGGGGGCGTACTTGTGTGGAGAATCCTTTGGGGCCTGCCTGGCCTTGTTGGTGGCCGCCCAATGGCCGGAACGGTGCCGCGGCCTCATTTTGGTCAATCCAGCCTCGTCGCTGCGACGCAGGCCCTGGTGGTGGGCAGGGCATGTTCTCCTGCCTTTTTTGCCACCGGGGCTCTATCAGCAGCTGTCGGAGCGGGGGTTGGGGGTTTTGGCGGAGCTCAGCCAAATGGAGCCGCTCGATCAGGAGCGGCTGCGCCAGGCGGTTCACAGTGTTGAGCCCACAGTGGCTGCTCGGCGCTTGGCTTTGCTGGGATCCTTTGTTGTGGAGAAGCTGCCCCTGGAGTCGATGACCCTGCCAACTTTGCTGGTGGCGGGGGGGCGGGATCGCCTGTTGCCCTCGGTGCAGGAGGTGGGCTGGCTGGCGGAACGGCTGCCCCAGGCGCAGGTAGAAATCTCGCCCCAGAGCGGCCACGCTTGCCTGCTGGAGCGGCAGATGAACCTGCGGCGTTACCTGCTCAAGCCGGATGGCCTTTTCACCCCTCTGCTGCTCAATTCTGCTTCGGCCCATTGAGCATGGACAGGGATCCCCACAGATCTTCTATCCGCTCTGGGCCGGAGCTCTCCTTCCCCTCTCGATCCAGCCAAAGGGCCCTCAAGCCTGCTGCTTTTGCCCCCTGGTAGTCTTCGCGGTGGCTGTCGCCAATGTGGCCGGCGGCTGCGGGGGGGATCCCGTGGGCTGCCAGGGCAGCCCGGAAGATCAGGGGATGGGGCTTGGCATAGCCCACTTGGGTGGAGAGGGTGAGGGTGGAAAAGTAGGGATCCAACTGCAACTGCTGCAGCACCCTGGGCAAGCGGCTGTCGAAGTTGGAGATCACCCCCAACCGGATCCCTTCCTGCTGCAGGGCCCGCAAAGCCGGCAGCGTCTCGGGATACAGCTCCCAGGGATCCGCCCCGGCAAAGTGCTCAAACAATTGGGCGAAAAAGTCTTCAAACCGGTGCTCTCCGAAGGCAGCCAGGGATCCCACCCGGGCAAAAGTCTCCCGCACCACCTGGCGCCACCAGGTCCGCTCCCACTCCCGCAAAGGGGATCCCGTCAACCCTGGGCAGGCCGGGGCTGGAGCCTGGGCAAAAACTCGGCCAAAAGCGCGATCCAAGGCTTGGGGATCCACCCTTACCCCATACTCCGCTGCCACCTGGCTGTAAACCTGGCCCACGCTGCCCCGCACCCGAAACAAAGTGCCCACAGCGTCGAAAAAGAGCACCCTCAGCTTCACGACTGCCCCTCGTAGCGGGCGTAGGCATCGACAATCCGCTGCACCAGAGGGTGGCGCACCACATCCCGCTGGTCGAAGTAGCAAAAGGCAACCCCCTCTACCCCTGTCAGAATACGCTCTGCCGCTGCCAGGCCGGACATGCGATGTTTGCCCAGATCCGTTTGGGTGAGATCCCCGGTAACCACCATGCGCGACCGGAATCCCAGCCGCGTGAGGGCCATCTTCATCTGCTCGGGGGTGGTGTTCTGGGCTTCGTCCAAAATGATGAAGGCATTGCTCAAAGTACGGCCTCGCATATAGGCCAGCGGCGCCACTTCGATCACCCCCTGCTCCATCAACTGCGGCAGCTTGGCCGGGTCGATAAACTCGAACAGGGCATCGTAAAGGGGCCGCAGATAGGGATCCACCTTTTCCACCAGATCCCCCGGCAAAAACCCCAGTTTTTCTCCCGCCTCCACAGCCGGGCGAGTCAAGATCAAACGCTCGTACTCCCGGTTTTGTAGGGCCGTAATGGCCACAACGGCAGCCAGATAGGTTTTTCCTGTGCCCGCCGGCCCGATGCCAAAGCAGAGGTCGTGGGTGCGAATGGCTCGCACATACTCCTGTTGGCGGGGCGTTTTCGGTCGGATAAGCTCCCCTTTGCGGGTGCGGGCCAAAATCCCTGCTTGTGCTTGCTGGTAGGCGGCAACCTCTTGTCCGGAGAGGGCGCGAAAAGCTTGCTCTGCATCGATCACAGTGACGGGGTGCCCAGTTTGCCAAAGCGGCCTCAGCAATTCTAGCCATTGCCGCACCTGCTGCCGCTGTTGGGGAGTGCCTTTCAGGTACAGGTCTTGTCCGCGCAGCGTTACAGAAGCACCGCTGGAGCGACTGATCCACCTCAGGTTGGCCTCCTGAGTGCCCGCCAAAGACATGGCCTGTTGAGGATTGGACAGAGAGATGACTTCGAAATCAGAAGAGAGGGAAGTAGGGTTGTCGTGCATGCCGTGGGCGCCGGGCACCCTGGAAGACCTGTAGGGGTGATCTTACCAAAAACGCTTGTCAGGGCGCTCTGGGCTGTGGAAAGCCGCTGCAGAGCCCAGGGGTCAAGCGCAAGAGCATGACTCTAGTCAATAATAAGCTCAACTATACTGAAAATAATGTATAATATGTTCAGTACGGATTACTACCAGTTGATCTTTCTG